>DASYBH010000514.1:0-7828 GCA_036500885.1 Candidatus Dormiibacterota bacterium | reverse complement strand
GCGGGTCGAGCCCGTTCGTCGGCTCGTCCAGGATCAACAGCTCGGGCTCCTTCAGCAGGGCCCCCGCCACCCCCAGACGCTGCTTCATGCCGAGCGAGTAGGCTCCGAAGCGGCGACCCGCGTCCCGGGTCAGATCCACTTCGTCCAGCACCTGCTCGACGCGACGGCGGGCGACCCCGGCGTAGTCGGCCAGAAGACGCAGGTTCGCGCGGCCCGACAGGTAAGGGTAGAAGGCGGCGGTCTCGATCAGCGCGCCAATCGCCCGCAGGCCGGCGCGGCTGCCGGGCGGGTGTCCGGCCACGACGGCGGCGCCCGCGGTGGGGTGCACCAGCCCCACGAGCATGCGCAGCGTGGTCGTCTTCCCGGCGCCGTTGGGGCCCAGGAAGCCATACACCTCCGCCCGCCGCACCGTCAGGTTGACCGAGTCCACCGCGAGCACGCGCCTGTAGCGTTTGCTCAGGCCACGTGTCTCGACGATGAAGTCCGTTCCAGTTGGCATGGGCCGAGGCTAGGTGCGCAGGGGCGCGTCGTCGTCGGACCCCGGGCTGATTCTGGCATCTGCCTCGGCGCAGACAGGCATCTGCCGCGAGGGAGAGGAGACTCGCTACCGGTGCCGCGTGCCCCAGCGCTTCAGACGGAGATCGAGTTGGCCAGCGTCAGATGCTGGGCGTCCAGGTCCACCAGGATGGCGCGCTCGCTGAGCAGCTCGTGGCCGCCTCGCGCGATCGAGATGCGCCGCGCCAGCTGCCGCGCCTCGGAGTCGAGATGGCCCAGACGGCGCAGGACCTTCTCGCAGTGGACCGTGTGCTGGACCAGGTGGCCGGTGAACCGGTGGAGCCGGAAGCGCACATCGACGGCGTGGCCCGCCCAGACCGTGGGTCGCGCGAGCTGGCGTTCGGGTATGTCGAGCAGCGAGCGACAGTCTTCGCGCTCCGCCGCCAGCCGCCGCAGCCAGGCGGTGACCGTCGGTGCGTCCTCGAGCGGCACGTCCGGCTCGGCTCGGAGGGGATCCTCGTCGGAGCGGCGGGCCGCGTAGGCGGTCTGGAACAGGTATCGCCGGTCAACCCACAGGATGTGCTGGAGAACTCGGCGCAGCGTCCACTCACCGTCGCCTGGCTCCGCGTCGAGCAGGCCGTCGGGCTGGCCGCAGAGCAAACCGCGGAGGTCGCCGAACGCCGCCTGGGCCTGCGCCACCGTCCGTGCGACCTCGCCGGTCTCCGAACCCGAGCGCACCAGGACGGCCAGCTCCAGCTCGAGCGAGCGGAGCAGCGCGTCGCGCACCTCGAGCGGTTCGCTCTCGTGACCGGGCCAGCGCCACGGCTCGGAAAGGGCACGCTCGGGAAGCGCGGCGTAGCGGGCCAGGATGTCCTCGAATACGGCCATATGGGCACAGCATGCCATCAAGCAGGCCTCCCGCGGTCCCGGCCGGCGTCGCGACGCGACCCCGGAAGGGTCTCGTCGCGACGTCCCCTCCCGACCTCATTGGCCGGGGGGTCAGGGGGTAAATCGTCTTCCTTCGTTATGGAGCCAGAGCGGTCAGCGGCTAGCCGGTCGGACGTGCAGACCGGTGCTCGGCAGCTTGGCCTTGGGCGGCGGGACGGCGGCCCCGAAGCGCGACGCCCACGTCGGCATCGGGTACTGACCCGCCGCGGACGCCAGCTCGGGCGGCCAGACCGTCTGCAGCTGGCCGTGCTGGACCTGCTCGACCAGCACGTTGTGGAACGTGTTCTGGCCCTGGGCGTCGAACTTCAGCCGTCCGTAGAACGTGTTGACGTCCAGCCGCGCCAGCGCGTCGCGCACCTTCTGCGGGTCAAGGCTCCCGGCCTGCATGATGGCCTGCTCCAGCGCCAGGCCGGCCGCCGTGGCGTCCGCCGTGACGAAGCCGGGCTGGGTCTGCACCTTGAACTTCTGCCGGTAGGCGGCGACGTACTGGGCCGAGGTCGGTCCGTAGTCGGCCTTGAACTTGGCTTCGGCCGTCCAGGGCGACACGGTCACGGCGAAGTCGGCCGCCGGCCCCAACACCTGGACGAACTCGGGCTGGGCCGGCCCCACCGCGTACGAGAGCACCTTGGCGTCGAACTGCAGGTCCTTGGCCGCCTTGTCCGCGGACACGGCCTCCAGGAAGTGGCCCGAATTCAGGAAGATGTCGGGACTGGTCGCCTTCGCCTGCGCGACGAGCGCGGCCAGGTCGGTCGTGCCCGCCGGGTACTTCTGCAGGTAGACGACCTTGATGCCCTTGCTCTGCGCGTAGTTCGCCGTCCCCTGGGTGATGAGCATGGAGCTGGTGTCGTCCGCGGTGAGGATCGCGATGCTCTGGGGCTTCGGCGTCTGCGTCAGCTCCCAGTCCATTGCCGCCGCCGGGAACTGGTCGGCCGACGCCAGGATGCCGAACGAGTAGTGGAAACCCTGCATGAACACCTGCCGCGCCGCGGCGGTCGGCGCCACCATCGGGACCTGGTGCCGCTCGGCGACGGCGGCCACCGCTCCGGCGGTCGGCGAGCCGTAGGGCCCCAGCAGGAACTGCGCGCCCTCGCCCGTCAGCAGCCTGTCGGCGGCCTGGGCGGAGAGCTGCGGGGTGCTCTGGTCGTCCTGGTAGACCAGCCTGACCCTGTGGCGGACGCCCTGCACCACGATCCCGCCCTTGGCGTTGGCCCAGTCGGCCCAGAGGTCATAGCCCTGCTGGGTCAGCGAACCCTCGATCTTGTAGTCGCCGGTCGCCGCGTTCGGCACGCCGATCACGATGTCGGCACCGGCCTTCGGCTGCTGTTGCATCGCCGGGAACGGGCTGCACGCAGCCCCGATAAGGATCGCCAGAGCGAGAACACCGATCTTCAGCATGGGAGACCCTCCTCCCCATTCCGGGGACTGCAAGTGGCTCGGCACACCGGACGCGTTCGACGGGTATGGCACGCTCGTCGATGCCTCTGGATGGTCGCCCCCCGGGCGCGTCAACGCGACTCGCGCAGTTGTGGCATCGATGTCGCCGAGCGACGTGAAGTCCGGTTGTCGAAGTTGGAGCCAGAGGGTACCCGCTCTCGCCCTGACGGGGCAAGGGGGGGCAGGCGATCGCGGCCCAGCGCCGCAACGGCCTGACCCATCAGCGCGGCTTGTCAGCTCCGCTCGCCGGGACTATTCTCGTGCGAGTGATCCGGGAGAGGGAGAGATGAGGTTCCTTGCCGCGCGCCTCGCGCAGCTCGTCGTGGTGCTCCTCGCGGTCTCGGCCGTCTCGTTCCTCCTGCTCAACCAGCTCCCGGGCAACCCCGTGGTCGCGCTGCTGGGGCCGGCCGCGACGCCCCAGGCCGTAGCCCAGCTCACCCGGCAGCTCGGCCTCGACCGGCCCGCCTGGCTCCGCTACTTCATCTGGCTCGGGAACGCGCTGCGGGGCGACCTCGGCAGCTCGTACGTCAACCACCAGCCGGTCCTGACCTCGATCGGCCAGCGGCTGCCGGTGACGCTCGAGCTGCTCGCGCTCTCGCAGGTCATCGCGCTGGCGCTGGCGGTGCCGCTCGGCATCGTGGCAGCGCTGCGGTCCGGCCGGGCGTTCGACCGGCTCGCCTCCAGCGCATCCTTCGGCCTGCTCGCGGTCCCCGGCTTCATCCTGGCCGAGCTGCTGGTCTACCTCTTCGCCGTCCGCTACAACCTGTTCCCGGCGACCGGCTACGTCCACCTGACCGAGGATCCGCTCCAGAACCTGCGGTCGCTGACGCTGCCGTCCATCACGCTCGGGCTGGGCTCGATGGCGGTGTACATGCGGGTGCTGCGCACCGACATGATCGCCACCCTGCGCCAGGACTACATCACGATGGCCCGGTCCAAGGGCCTGCCCACCTGGTGGATCCTGCTGCGGCACGCGCTCCGGCCGTCCACGTTCACGCTGGTCACCGTCGGCGGCCTCAACGTGGGCACGCTGGTGGGCGGGGCGTTCATCGTCGAGTACATCTTCCAGGTCCCCGGGCTGGGCCTCCTCACCATCAACTCCATCTACGCGCGCGACTACCTGGTGGTCACGAGCACGACCGTGCTGGTGTCGGCGGGCTTCGTGCTCGTCAACCTGCTCGTCGACCTGCTGTACACGTTCCTCGACCCCCGGGTGCGCAGTGCCAGATTCGCCTGACCGCACCCTCACGGAGGCGGTCGTGGCGGCCGCGGCGCCCGCCGCGGTCACGCTGGCCGGCGTGGACGGTGACGGTGAGGCGGCCTACGTCGGGCGCCGGCTCGGCTCGACCTTCTGGATCTCGGCCGGATGGGTGGCGCTCGTGGTGCTCGCGGCGGTGCTGGCCGGCGTCCTCCCCCTGCAGGACCCGACGGCGATCGGCAACAACGCGCCCCGCCTCGGCCCGAGCGCCGGCCACCTGCTCGGCACGGACGAGCTGGGTCGCGACCTCCTGTCCCGCGTCCTCTACGGAGCGCGGACCTCGCTGACCGTGGGCTTCGCCGCGATCGCGTTCGGGCTGGCGGTCGGCGGCGCCATCGGGCTGGTCGCCGGGTACTACAGGGGCCGTCTCGACGCCCTGTTCAACGGCCTCGCCACGGTGCTGCTCGCGTTCCCCGCCCTGATCTTCCTGCTCACCGTGGTCACGTTCCTGGGGCAGAACCTGGTGGACGTGGTCCTCACGCTCGGCGTGCTCTCGGTCGCGCCCATCGCGCGCATCGTCCGCGCGAACACGATGGTGTACGCGAACCGCGAGTTCGTGCTCGCGGCGAGGGCGCTGGGCGCCCGCGGCCACCGCATCCTGCTCCGCGAGATCCTCCCCAACGTCCTGCCAGGAGCGCTGGCGTTCTCGCTGGTGGCGATCGCCGTGGTCATCGTCGCCGAGGGCGCGCTGTCCTTCCTGGGCCTGTCCGTCCGGCCGCCCACCCCCACGTGGGGCGGGATGATCGCCGAGGGCGGCCAGGTGCTGGCCCAGGACGGCCTGGTGGCGCTGTGGCCCTCGCTCGCGATGTTCCTCACGGTGCTCGCCCTGAACTTCGCCGGCGATCGCCTGCAGCAGTACTTCGAGGTCAGGGAGGGCGGCCTGTGAGCGGCGGCGCTCTCCTCGAGGTGGACGCCCTGCGGACGCACTTCCTGACCGGGAGGGGCGCCGTCCGCGCGGTGGACGGCGTGTCGCTCGCCGTGGAGCGCGGCCGCACCCTCGGCGTGGTCGGCGAGTCGGGCTCGGGCAAGACGGTGCTGGCCCGCTCGATCATGGGCCTGCTGCCCACGACCAACGTGCGGCGCGAGGGCCGGGTGACCTTCGACGGGCGGGAGCTGACCGGCATGTCGCCGGCGGAGCTGCGGGAGATCTGGGGCGCGGAGCTGTCGATGGTCTTCCAGGACCCGATGACCTCGCTGAACCCGGTCGTGCGGATCGGCCGTCAGATCACCGAGACCATGCGCTTCCACCTCGGCATCCGTGAGAGCGAGGCGCGGGCCCGGGCCGTCGAGCTGCTCCGCTCGGTCGGCATCCCCGACCCGGAGCGGCGGCTGCGCGAGCACCCGCACCAGCTCTCGGGCGGGATGCGCCAGCGCGTGACGATCGCGATCGCCCTGGCCTGCGGCCCCCGGATGCTGCTCGCCGACGAGCCGACCACTGCCCTTGACGTGACCGTCCAGGCCCAGATCCTGAACCTCCTCGGCCGCCAGCAGCGCGAGCTCCACATGGCGATGGTCCTGGTCACCCACGACCTCGGCGTCGTGGCAGGCCGCACCGACGACATCGCCGTGATGTACGCCGGCCGCATCGTGGAGCTGGCGCCGACCGCCGTGCTGTTCTCCGACATGCGGATGCGGTACACGCAGGCGCTGTTCCGCTCCATCCCGCGCGTCACCGACCCCGGTCATCGCCGCCTGGTCGCCATCGGCGGGCGCCCGCCCGACCTCGCCGCGCGGGCGCCGGGCTGCAGCTTCGCGCCCCGGTGCCGCTACGCCAGGGACCGCTGCTGGGCCGAGACGCCCCCGCTGGCTGACGCCGGCCCCGGCCACCAGTTCGCCTGCTGGTACCCGGTGGAAGCCGGCGAGGCCGAGGCGGACGCCGCATCGGCTCCGCTGAGCGCCACCGCCGACGGACGGCGTATCTAGCATGGCGGGAAGCGGCACCGCCCACCTCCGGAACGGCGACGCGCTGCTCCGTGCCGAGCACCTGGTGGTCGAGTTCCCGGCCGGCCGCCGCGGGCGGGTCCACGCGGTGTCGGACGTGAGCCTCGACGTGTTCCCCGGCGAGACGCTGGGCCTGGTCGGGGAGTCGGGCTGCGGCAAGTCGACGACGGGCAGGGCGATCATGCAGCTGCCCGCTCCGACGGCGGGCAGCGTGTGGTTCGAGGGCCGCGACCTGACCGGGCTCTCCGGCGACGCGCTGCGGCGGACCCGGACGCGCCTGCAGATGATCTTCCAGGACCCGATCTCGTCGCTGAACCCCCGGCGCCGGGTGCGCGACATCCTAACCGAGCCGCTCGCCATCTGGGGCCTGGGCACCCCCGCGGAGCGCCGGCGGCGGGTGGCCGAGGTCATGGAGGCCGTCGGGCTCGACGCCGATACGGCCGGCGACCGGCGGCCCCACGAGTTCTCGGGAGGCCAGTGCCAGCGGATCAGCATCGCCCGCGCCCTGATGCTGGAGCCCCGGCTGGTCATCTGCGACGAGCCGGTCTCCGCCCTCGACGTGTCGGTCCAGGCGCAGATCCTCAACCTGCTGAAGGACATGAAGGCCCGCTACGGCCTCACCCTGGTCTTCATCGCCCACGACCTCGCGGTGGTGCGAAACGTCAGCGACCGGGTGGCCGTCATGTACCTCGGCAAGCTCTGCGAGGTGGCGCCGGCGGACGACCTGTACCGCGCGCCGGCCCACCCGTACACGATGACCCTGCTCGCCTCGGTCCCGGTCCCCGACCCCGGGGTCCGGCCCGACCTGTCCGCGGACGACGTCGACGTCGAGCTCCCGTCCCCGCTGGCCCCGCCCTCCGGCTGCCGGTTCCACACCCGGTGCCCGCGGGCGGAGGCGATCTGCGCCGAGCGCGAGCCGGAGATGCGCGAGGTGGCGGGTGGCCACTTTGCGGCCTGCCACTTCCCGCTGGAGCCCCATACCCACCCGGCCTGAGAGAGAGGAAGAGTGATGCCTGAGCGATACGACCGCCGCACGTTCCTGGGTCGCGCGCTCCGCACGACCGCCGGCGGGGTGCTGCTGCCGAGCGCGGCCGCGGCGTTCCTGGACGCCTGCGGCTCGGGGAGCACGTCGAACCTCCCTTCGACGCCGCGCAGGGGCGGCAGCGTGACGTTCGCGACCGAGGCCGAGATCAACAGCTTCGACGCCCGCCAGGGGGCGTGGGACTCGACCGGCCTGCAGTACGCGCGGACCGTCTTCGACCCGCTGTTCACCCAGGCGGCCGACGGGACGGTGCAGCCCTATCTGGCCCAGTCGATCTCGCACAGCGCCGACTACATGCAGTGGACGATCAAGCTCCGGTCCGGGATCACCTTCCACGACGGCAGCCCGCTCGACGCCACCGTGGTCAAGGCCAACCTGGACGGGGTCGCGCAGTCCCCGCTGACCGGCCCGGCGCTCTTCAACCTGGACAAGGTCACGGTCGTGGACCCGATGACCGTGATGGTCACCACCAAGAGCCCGTGGGTGCCGTTCCCGATCTACCTCACCGGGCAGCTCGGCCACATCGCGGGGCTGAAGCAGCTCGCCGACACCAGCGGCAAGGCCAGCCCGATCGGCACGGGCCCGTTCGTCTTCAAGGAGTGGCTGCCGGGCGACCACTTCACCGCCACGCGCAACCCGAGCTACTGGCGGCAGGGCCTGCCCTACCTCGACTCGATCACCTACAAGCCCATCCCGGACCCGCAGTCCCG
>DASYBH010000513.1:0-5867 GCA_036500885.1 Candidatus Dormiibacterota bacterium | reverse complement strand
CCTCTCGCTGCAGGCGGTCGCCCACCTGCTGGAGGCCGGCCGCTCCTTCACCTTCGTCCACGCAGGCACGGCGCACCTGGTGTGGGACCACGGCATCCCCGCCGCCGTGCTCGAGCGGATCGAGCCGTGGCGGAGATCGGGGCACGTCCGCCTCACGCACTATCCGCCGGCCGCGAGCTGGTCGGCGATCCGGCAGGCCGATCTCGTGCTGCACCCGAGCGCCGGCCACGGCACGGCCGGCGAGCCGTTCTCGATGGCGGCCGCGCAGGCCGTCCTGACCGGCCGGCCGCTGCTGGCCAGCACGTCCGGCAACCTGCCCAACGTCCTGTCCGGGTACGGTCGCGCCCGCCTCGTGCCGCCGGGCGACCTCGATGCGCTGCGCGAGGGGATCGGCGACTTCCTGGACGAGGGCTGGCCGCGGGCGGACGCGGGCGTGGAGCCGGCCGCGGGCCGGCTGCGCGACTGGTTCGCGGGCGCGGCGGCGGCCCACACCGCCCTTGTACGCGGGGCTGCTGGCGCATGCCTGACCGCCAGCCGCCGGATGAGCTGCCCAACGGCCTGCCCCTGTTCAACGTGTTCGTCCACGTGCCGGCTCTCGGGGCGCGGCTGCAGCTGTTCGGCATCGCCTGGACGCTGTCGATCGAGGGCTTCAACCTGCACGGCCTGCTCGTCCACCCGGAGGAGTACGAGGCGATGCCCGGGGCCGGGCGCAGTCCGGCCGTGCTCCAGCTCCACGGTGAGGTCTGGACGCTGGACCGGCTCCCGCGCGGCGCGGGGTGGGCCGTCCTGACCAGGCTGGCCGATGGGATGGCGTTCCGCTTCGAGGAGGGCCCGGCCGGCCTCTCGGCGACCGGCGCGGCGGGGATCGGGCTCGCCACGGTCGCGTCCGACGTGTTCCTGCGGGACGACGCCGCCCAGCTGCGGCTCCTGTCCGCCGTCTTCCGATCCGTGTACGACGACGTGGCGCTGTCCGTGCCCCTCGTTCGCCCCTATCCCGGACTGACGTCCCTCATCACGCGGCGTCGTCCGTTTCCCAGGATGTTCGCCGCCGACCCGCCGCCCGCGCGCGCCCCGGAGCTGCCGTTCTGGCCGCGCTCTCCCCTGCACCTGGAGGCCGGCTGAGGTGGCGGCCCGGGCCCGGTGGACGGATTGGTTGGGGCTGGTGCGGAGCAACCGCCACTACCGGCGCTTCCTGCTGGCCACCATCGTCTCGTTCATGGGCAGCGCGGTCCACGTGGTGGGCGCGGCCTGGCTGATCCTCCAGCTCACCGGCCAGAGCTACTCGGTGCCCCTGCTCCTGCTGATCTCGGCCCTGCCCGGCATCCTGTTCGCGCCGCTGATCGGCAGCGTGGTCGACCGCCGCCATCCGCGCCGGGTGCTGATGGCCACCGACCTGGTGTCGGCGATCGTGGTGCTCGTGATACCCATCGCCGCCGTGGCCGGCCGGCTGGCGGGATGGGAGCTGTATGTCGTGGAGTTCGTCCTGGCCTTCGCCGGCCAGTTCTACCTGCCCGCCTCCAGGGTGCTGGTGCGCTCGCTCGTCACCGACGGCGAGCTGTTGCTCGCCAATTCGACGACCACGCTCATCTACCAGCTCGGCATCGCCCTCGGCGCGCTCGGCGGCGGCCTGCTGATCACGGCCACCTCCCCGGTCGTGGCCCTGGCCGTCAACGGCGCCTCCTTCGCGTTCTCGCTCGCCTGCTTCGCGACGCTTCCCGAGAGCGCGCCGGCGGCCGGGGGCTCACCCGTCCCGGGCGGGATCTGGCGGGACTTCCTCACCGGGGTCGGGCTCCTGCGCGACGACGGGGTGGCCCGCCACCTCTTCGTCCTCTACCTGGTGCTGCAGGGGGCGCACCGGTTCCTGACCAGCCTCCTGGCTCCGCTCGTGCACGATGCGCTGCGCCAGCCGGCCGCCGTCCAGGGTCTGCTCCAGGCTGTGTACTCGGGGGGAGCGGTGCTGGCCGGCCTGATGATCCCGGTGCTCGTCGCGAGGTCCGGGTGGCGAGCCACGCTCCTGCTGGGGACCCTCGGCGTCGCGCTGATGATCGGCCTCTTCGCGCTGGCGCGGTCGCTCTGGTTTGCGCTGCCCGTCTACCTGGTCCTGGCCGTCCTGGTGCAGCTCTGGGTCAGCTACCAGACGGCCGCGCAGCTCCGCCTCCCGGCCTCGGCGCAGGGCCGGGTGTTCGCCGCCGTCGGCCTGGTGCAGTCGGCCAGCGGCGTCCTGATCTTCGCCGCGAGCGCGGCGCTCCTGCGCCTGCTCCCCGTCCAGCTGGTGTACGCGGCGTGCGCGGCCCTGGTCGCGGTCGCCTCGGCCCGCTCCCTGGCCGTGCTGTGGAACCGGCCCGTCGCCGTGGCGAGCGTCTCGTGAGGGCGATCGCCCGCGTCCTGGCCGAGCTGGTCGACTGGGTCGCGGTGCCCGCCGGCGAGGTGCTGATGGGTACGCGCGAGGAGGACGTCGACGCCGTGCTGGCGCGGCACGCCGACCTGCCGGTCGAGCGCTCGTGGTTCCTCAAGGAGTGCCCGAGGCACGCCGTCCACGTGCCGGACTTCGCGATCGCCCGGACGCCGGTGACGGCTGGCCAGCTGCGGCTCGCGGCCGGCGCGCTGGGACTGGGCGAGCCCGCCGGTATCCACCGACGCAGCGCAGCGATGTCCTGGGGGGCGCGTACGCGGTGGATACCGGCGCCCGCCGGCCTCCCGGATCACCCGGCGGCCGTGTCCCACGGGCTGGCGGAGCGCTTCTGCCGCTGGATGTCCGAGGAGACCGGTGAGGCGATCTGCCTGGCCAGCGAGGCGCAGTGGGAGCGCGCGGCGCGGGGAGGGGATGTCCGCGAGTACCCGTGGGGCGACGAGTTCGGGCCCGGGCGCGCGAATATCGATCGGTACAGCGCCGGCGGGACGGTCCCGGTCGGCAGTTTTCCGGCCGGGGCGAGCCCGTTCGGCGTGCTGGACATGGCCGGCAACCTGGACGAGTGGACGTCCAGCACCTATGCGCCGTACCCGGGCGCGCCGGCCGCGGTGCCGGCGGTCGAGGACTGGTCGCTCGACCAGCATGTCACCCGCGGCGGCGGGTGGGATCACGGCCGCGACGCGGCCCGGTGCGCCCGGCGCCACGGTCTCTACTCGCCGGGGCCGGTGGGCTTTCGCCTGGTACGAGCCGTCTGAGGAGGTGGAGCAGTGTTCGCGGTCATCTATCGCTGGCGTGTCCGCCCGGACCGTGAGGAGGCGTTCGTCGAGGGATGGCGGCGGGTGAGCGGAGCGGTGCGCGACCGCTTCGGCAGCTACGGTTCCCGCCTGCACCGGTCGGAGGACGGCCTCTTCGTCTCGTACGGCCGGTGGCCCGACCGCGAGGCGCGGGAGCCGTACCGGCAGCACCTGGACGTCGACCCGGAGGGCTTCCGGCTCATGCAGGAGGCGATCGTGGAGGAGCTGCCGGAGATCCGGCTCTCGATCCTGGGCGACCTCCTCGACGAACCCGACTACTTCGGACGCACGCGGCGGTGAGCGGGGTGGTGCGCAAGCTGGCGTACGTGGGCGTCCGGACGGCAGACCCTGCCTCGATGACCGCCTTCCTGGAGGACGTGCTGGGGCTGACGGTGATCCGCCGGAGCGCCGAGATGACCGCCCTCCGGGCGGCCGACGGCGCCGGCGTCGAGGTGTTCGCCGCAGGCGATCCGGACCCCCGGCCGCACTTCACCACCGGCCCGGTCGTCGGCTTCCTGGTGGACGACCTGCACCGGGCCCGGGAGCGGGTTGCGCGGGCCGGGATCGAGCTGATCGGAGAGCCGGGCTGGCTGGACGACGGAACGGCCTGGCAGTGCTTCCGCGGGCCCGACGGCGCCGTGTACGCGCTGAAGGTGGACCCGAGCGTGGTGGTGGAGGGCGCGCCGGCCGCGCCGGCCGCGCAGCCGGACGGCGGTGAGGCTGACGGCCCGATGGAGCCGATCGCCTTCTACGACGACGCCGACATCGCCGCCCGGTACCGCTCGGCGCGCGGTCAGCCGGACGAGCCCAACGTCACGCTGGAGGAGCCGCACGTGTGGCGGTTCCTCGGCGGCGTTCGCGGCTGCCGCGCGCTCGACCTGGGCTGCGGCGAGGCCAGGATGGCGGTCGAGCTGCTCGACCGGGGCGCCGCGTCCTATCTCGGCCTGGACGGCAGCCGGCGGATGGTCGAGCGGGCCGCGGGCAGGCTTCAGGGCAGGGCGGCCGCCGTGCGGCTGGCCGACCTGGAGACGTGGGAGGGCGAGCCCGGGGAGCGCTTCGACCTGGTGGTCTCCCGGATGGCGGTGCACTACGTCAGGGATCTGGGCCGGCTGCTGCGCGCGGTGCGCGGCGCGTGCGTTGCCGGCGCCCGGGTCGTTCTCTCGACCGAGCACCCGGTCGTGAGCAGCAGCTACCTGGGCGACTACCTGGAGGGCATCCCGCGCTCGTGGTCCGTGCGGCGCTACTTCGACGAGGGCGACCGGTCCTGCGAGTGGCTGGGGACGACTGTCCGCAAGCAGCACCGGACGCTGGAGACCTACATCCACCTCCTCGCGGAGGCCGGCTTCCAGCTGCGAGACCTGTCGGAGGGCCGTCCCGAGCCGGCCAGCTTCCACGACCAGGAGGTGTGCGGTCGCCGTCGCGAGGTGCCCATGTACCTCGTCATGGCGGCCACGGCCGTGTAAGAGGCCAGCGCTCCAGCTCGGCGCCGGAGGCCTTGGGCGTGTAGGATGAATGAATCATTCATTCGAACGCCCTGAAGGAGGCACGAGTGCCCCGAACGGAAGCAGCCAATCAACGGGTTCGCGAGGAGCAGCGCGGGCGGATCCTCGACGGCGCCAGGACGGTCTTCGCCCGCCGGGGACTGGCGGCCACGATGGCCGAGGTCGCCGTCGCCGCCGGCGTCAGCCAGGGTCTCGCCTACCGCTACTTCGCCAACAAGGACGAGCTCTTTCGCGCGCTGGTGGCGGAGGCGGTGCAGACCGAAGGGCCGCCCCAGGAGTGGCCGGACAGGCCGGGGGAGCGGATCGCCGTTCTGCTCTCGAGGCTGCTGGCGGTGCGGCGCGAGCGTCCCGAGTTCTTCCAGCTGGTGGACCACGTGATGAGCGACCCGTCAACGCCCGCCGACCTCGTGCGGATGGTCGAGAGACGGGGAAGGTATTTCACCACCGAGCTGCGGCGGATGATCGTGGAGGGTCAGGCCGCCGGGGAGGTTGCGGAAGGCGATCCCGACCAGCTGGTGAGCGTGTTCGTCGCCTGTATCGACGGCCTGTCCAGGTTCGCGCAGCGCAGCCCGGAGCACGCCCGCCGCCATTTCCCCGATGCGGAGATCCTCATGCGGATGCTCAGGCCGGCCGCGGCGGAGCGGAACCCGTGACCCCGCACGCCATCGAGGTCGAGCAGCTGGTGAAGCGGTACGCGAACGCGCGGACCAACGCGGTGGACGGAGTCTCGTTCGAGGTGCGGCGGGGCGAGACCTTCGGGCTGCTGGGCCCGAACGGAGCGGGGAAGACGACCGCGATCGCCATCCTGACGACCAGGGCGCTGCCCAGCGGCGGCGGGGCGACGGTCGCCGGCGTCGACGTCGTCGCCGATCCCATCGGCGTGAGGCGGCGCATCGGCGTGGTGCCCCAGACAGCGAACCTGGACCGGAGCCTGCGGGTCGGCGAGATCCTGACGTACCACGCCGCCTATCACGGCGTGCCGCGGCGCGAGCGCGCGGCGCGTGCGCAGACCGTGCTCCAGGAGCTCGGCCTGGCCGCGCGCCGGAAGGAGAAGCTGGACTGGTTCTCGGGCGGCCTGCAGCAGCGGGTGATGCTGGGTCGCGCGCTCATGCACGAGCCCGAGGTGCTGTTCCTCGACGAGCCGACCAACAACCTGGACCC
>DASYBH010000512.1:0-13308 GCA_036500885.1 Candidatus Dormiibacterota bacterium | reverse complement strand
CGCCGGACATCGCCTTCGAGCCGTCGCCGCTGCCGTTTCCCGACGCGTTCGAGACGAGCGCCCTGGAGCGGCGCCTCGGAGGGTTCCACCTCACGCCGCTGCGGCAGGGGGTGAGTGAGACGGTGGAGACCTTCCGAACGGCGGCGGCCGGCGGCCGGCTCGACGTGGACCGGCTGCTGGGCGTGAGCTGAGCCGGTGTTCAGGTTGTGCCGGTGACTACACGGCGAAGCGAATCGGGCACACTTGCCCGGTGCGCCTGCTGACCTTTCATCGCGATGACGGCCTCCACATCGGGCTGCTGACGCCCGGCGGCGTGGCCGAGCTGCCAGCCCGCGACCTCAACGCGCTCCTGCCGCTCGATCCCGGGGAGGTCGAGCGCCTGGCCACCGGTCCGGTCGTCGCGGAGGCCGGACTGCGGCTCGGGCCGTCCGTGCCACGGCCGGGCAAGATCGTGTGCGTCGGGCTCAACTACCGCCGCCACGCGCAGGAGGCCGGGATGGCGGTGCCCGACACGCCGATCCTGTTCAACAAGTTCTCCAACACCCTGGCCGGCAGCGGCGACGAGGTGCCGCTGCCGGACGTGGCCGAGCTGTACGACTACGAGGCGGAGCTGGCGGTGGTGATCGGCCGCACCGCCCGCGGGGTGAGCGAGGCGGACGCGCTGGACCACGTCTGGGGCTACTGCAACTGCAACGACGTGAGCGCCCGCGACCTCCAGTTCCGCAGCACCCAGTGGATGCTCGGCAAGACGCTCGATCGCTTCTTCCCGCTCGGGCCCCACCTGGTCAGCGCCGGCGAGGTCGGCGACCCGCAGTCCCTGAGCATCCGCTGCACCGTCAACGGCGAGGTGCGCCAGGACTCCAGCACCGCCGACATGGTGTTCGGCGTCGCCGAGCTGGTCAGCTACATCAGCCGGCACTTCCCGCTGGAGCCCGGGGACGTGATCGCGACCGGCACGCCGTCAGGCGTGGCCCAGGGCCGTCCCGACAAGCCGTGGCTGCGCCCGGGCGACGAGGTGGTGGTCGAGATCACGGGCCTGGGGAGGCTGGTCAGCCGGATGGCCAGCGGCTGAGTGCAAGGGGGGGCAGGCCCCCCTTCCGGAACCCCCCCTCCTGTCCGGGACGTTTGGGGGCCTCCGGCCCAGCGCTTCGCGTCTGCGGTCGGGGCCGGGTGACCTTGGTGAGACGCGCTCGGACACTCGGGCAAATCCCTTGCTTCCGGCCACCCTGGGACTTGTCGGAGCTTCGGGATAGGCACTAACATCCTCCCTTGCGCCTCGCAGGCGCCACTCCATGCTGGCCATCGACCCTGCCGTACGAGACGCCCACGCCAGGCCGGACCTGAACGCGGGCATCCGCTACGCGGTGGTCCGTCTGGCCGAGCTGCTGGACCCGGGCACCCCGTTCGCCCTCTCGGGCTGCGCCTACTGCGACCCCCTGGCCGCGGCGGGCGCGTTCGAGACCGTGGCGCGGGACTACCTGGGCAATCCGGCCGTGCGCTTCGGGACGGTGCTGGCCGCCAGCCAGCTCCTGTCCGACGCCCTGGAGCAGGAGGGCAACCTGAAGGCGTGGTATTCGGGCGACGTCACGCGCCTGCTGCTGTTCCTGGCCCAGGTGCGCAAGGTGCCCTCCGTCAAGACGCTTGGCGAGCGCCAGGTCAAGGTGCCCTACCAGGAGCGCACCACCTGGGTGCGCCAGAAGCTGGGTGCGCTGCTCACCGGCAGCCTGGCTCGCTTCCGGGCCGTGGTCGACGACGAGACGACCGGCTACCGCGCCCGCCTGCTGGACCAGCTGGCCGGACGTCTCTGCGCCACCCCGGTCGACGAGCGCCACTGGGCCGAGCTGGAGCACGACCTGTGCTTCGCGGCAGGGCTGCTGCTCGGCGAGGGCCGGGACGGCCGCGAGCTGGCCAGGGCGATCGCCGGGCGCGTGGCGGCGGCGCCGGACGAGGCGGCGGCCGCGCGAGCGATCCGCGAGGTCGCGGGCGTGCCGCCGGCCGACTACCAGGTGGCGCTGGTGCTGGCCGGCGCCCGCTCGGTCGAGCCCGAGTCGGCGTCGGCCATGGGCGTCGGGGTCATCGACGGCGACCTGCCGCGCTGGGCGCCGGCGGTCCGCGGCCCGACGCCGGCCGCGGCACGGGCGCTGACCGCGTTCGTGGACGCCGGCACCGCGGCGGGCGGCGCCACGCCGCTGCTCGTGGCCGTGCGGGCGTGGGACCCGGAGCAGGCCCGGCTTCGCGCGCTGCTCGCCGCGGAGGGCCTCCAGGACCACCTGGCCGCCGAGCACCCCGGCGGCCGCTTCTCGCTCGGCCCGGAGGCGCTCGTGCTCGACGTCGCCGCCGGCTCGGCCCGGCGGACGGGTGCGATCCCGGTGCCGGTCCGCCGTGGCCGCGTGGCCCGGTACGACAACGCCGCCGAGCTCCTCCCGTTCCTGCGCGCCAGCGCGCTGGCCCGCGCCGAGACGTCGCCCGCCCTGCGGGTGCTGCACAGCTGGATCGCGCTCGAGTGCCTGGCCCGGGACGGCGCTCACGGCGCCCAGGGCGACGAGCGGCCCGGTCAGAGCCTCAGGCTGGAGACGTACGTGCCGCCGCACCTGGCCAGCGTGGCGGCCATGGCGGGGGTGCGGGCGATGCTCCTGACGTCCTGGGACGGGGTGCGGCTGCTGGCCCTGCGCTCGCCCCGGCGGGACGACTGGCTGCTGCTGGAGCGCCGGCTGGGCGTCGTCGAAGGCCGCCCCCGCAGCCTCAGCCGCCTGGTGGCGCTGCTGCGTGAGGCGTCCACCTCACCCGCGCTCTCTCAGCTGCTGACCGACCTCGGTCCGTTCCCGGCCCGGCGGCTGGCGGACCTCGGCCGGCGCTTCGACCGCGGCCCCCGGCTGGCCAAGGTCGCCGAGGCCATCCAGGTCCGCACGCTGATCGCGATCGCCCGACTCAAGATGGCGCGGCACCTCGCCGTCCACCGCGGGTTCGACGCTGCCTGCGCCTCGCCGCCGCTGGCCCACAGCGCGGTGCAGGTGCTGGACGGGGCGTTCGAGGTGCTGCGCCGGTGGCTGCGAGAGGGCGGTACGCCGTCCGATGCGCTGGCGGAGGCGCGGCGCTGGCACGAGCGCAACCTGGCGGCGTGGCGGTCGGCCGGCGAGCTGGAGCTGGACGCCGACCACCTGCTGCACCCCCACAAGCAATGAAAGCGCCCCCTGTAGAGGCGCTTTCGGGCCCAGAGGTGCATCGCCCTGAACCGATGAGCTGTCTTCTATGTACCACACCGCAGACACGGGGAGCGCGAGCTCTTTCCGTCCACCTGCAGCCGCTACAATGCCGGGGACGCGTGCGGAACGTGCTCGAGTGGGAGGTCCGACATGCTTCGTGCGCATCCTGGGCTCGCGAGAGCGGGCCTGGTTGGCGTGGGTGTCCTCCTCGTCGTCGCGATCATCGGTGGGATCCTGGTCTACCGGGCCGTCGTCCCGGACCAGCGCAGCGCCCTTCCGAGCTCCGTCCGGGACCTCTCCGATGCCTGCGGCGGCCGGCGCGTCGCGTTCACCGCAGCGGCCGCCCACGCTGGGCGTGTCCACCCGATGGTCATATTCGACACCGGGAGCCTGTTCACCTACGCAGGGATGCCCGCCGAGCTGCAGTCGGACGATCCCGCCCGTGTGCAGCTCATCGCGTGCGTCCAGCAGGATGGGGGAAGCGACGCGGCCCCTGTCGTGAACACCTGCCACTACGTACCGGGAGGCGGCCTCGTCACCGTCCCCAGCGTTCCCGCCCCGGTCAGCCTCGACCTCCCGATGCAGCGGGGCGAGTACACGTTCTCCGTGTACGAGGCGAGGACCGGCAGGCAGGTCGGTCAGGTTCGCATCGCCGGAACCGAAACGAGCTGTCCGGAGCAGATCGCTGGCCGGGCCGGCGAGGTGCCGAAGCTCCGGTCTCAGCTGACCCTCGATGACTTCGTCAGGGCGCTCCTGCCGTTTGCCGGCTGATCGGGCTGGCCCTGACCGGCGGTCAGGGGTTCGCGGAGTTCGGGTTTCCAATCAGCGCCTGGCCGGTACGATTCGAACACTTGTCCTATTCACGCTTCCACCTGGCCGACCTCCAGGTCCACACGCCGGCGGACCCCGACCACGAGTACGGCTCCGAGTGGGGGCCTGATCCCGACCCGGCGTTCGCCGAGCGGCTGGTCGGGCGCTGCCGGGCCGCCGGCGTCACCGTCATCGCGGTCACCGACCACAACCGGCTCGACTGGTACCCGGTCGTCCAGGCCGCCGGACAGCGGGCCGGTGTGTTCGTCTTCCCCGGCCTCGAGATCAGCGTCAACGGCTGCCACCTGCTCGCCGTGTGGGAGGCGACCGCGCGCGGCCACGAGCTCGGCCGGCGCTTCCTCGCCGCGCTGTGGCCGCCGGCCGAGAGCCCGTTCGACCCGGGCGGCCACCCGCGCGTCGTCAGCCGGGGCCAGGTGGCGGAGGTCGCGGCGCTGGCCGTCGAGCACCAGGCGCTGGTCCTCGCCCCGCACTGCACCGCCGCCCGCAGCGGGCTCTTCGGCCCCGGCGTGTGCCGCAACTCGGACGAGGTGGCGCAGAGCGGGCTGATCGCCGGCTTCGACGTGAGCGGCAGCGCCGGCGCCGACGTGCTGGTCAACCCCCGCCGGCAGTTCGGCGACCTGCGCCCGGCCTGGTTCATCTCCGGTGACACGCGGCGCTGGAACGCCATCGGCGAGCGTGCCACCCACCTCAAGATGGGCGAGCAGCCGTCGCTGGAGGGCCTGCGCCAGGCCTTCCTGGTCGCCGAGACGCGCGTGCGCCTCCCGCAGCGACTGCGGCCGCGCTGGGGCCATGTCAGGGGCGTCCGCTTCCTGGCCGAGCCGCGCCCGAACTGGCCGCGCCTGACGCACGTGCGCGTCGAGGGCGGCTTCCACGACGGCCTGGCCCTGGACCTGGCGCCGGGGCTCAACGCCGTCATCGGCGGCAAGGGCACCGGCAAGTCCACGCTGATCGAGATCCTCCGCTACGTCCTCGACGCCGGCAGGCCCGTCGACAAGGACGCCGCCGGCAACCGCAGGCACAACTTCCGCGCCAACGCCGAGGCCAGCGTGTTCGCCAGGGACGAGCACGGCGACGAGTACGAGGTCAGGCGCAGCGGCGACGGCACCGCTCCGCTCCTCCTCCGCGACGGCGAGGAGACCGGCCTGGCGGTGCGCCGGCGGGTCAGCGTCCGCGTGTTCGGGCAGCGCGAGCTGCAGACGCTGGCCGACCGGCCCGACATGCTGCGCGAGTTCGTGGCCGGCGTGACGCGGGACGCGTGGGAGGAGGTGACCGCGCCGGAGCGGGAGCTGCTGCTCGCGATCGAGGAGCACGACCGCACCCTCGCGGCCCTGGAGGAGGACCTCGGCCGGATGGGCGAGGAGGAGCAGGAGCTGCAGGACGTGCGCGACAAGCTGCGGCAGGCGGAGGCCGCCGGCGTCACCCGCTGGCTCCAGGAGTCGCAGACGCTGAACCGGGCCAACCGGTCGGTCGCCGACATGGTCGGCTGGCCGCTGCGCATCGGCGAGGCGGCCAGCGAGCTCGAGCAGCTGCTGCCCGCACCGGCGCCCGCCGACGACGCGCCGGCGCCCGAGGGCCTGGGCCGGGCCCTGGCCGAGCTGGAGGCGACGCTGAGGCGGTCGATCGACGAGCTGCGCGCCGGCGTCGCGCGGGCGGCGATGGGGTTGACCGGTCCGGCCGCCGAGTGGGACGCCGAGTACGGGCGGCGCCGGCACGAGATCGAGGCGCAGCTGGCGAGCGCCGGCATCTCCGACCCTCGCCAGCTGCGGCGGCTGCAGCAGCGCGGCACCGAGCTGGAGGAGCACCTGGCGGAGCTGCCCGCCAAGCGGGAGCGGCACGCGGCCGCGGCCGAGGCCAGGCGCGATGCGCTCCGCCGGCTGGAGCAGGTCCGGCGCCGGAAGTCGCGGCTGGTGGAGCGCGCGGCCCGCACGCTCGGCGAGGCACTCGGTCCTCGCGTCAGGCTGACGGTGCGGCCGATGGCCGACCGCTCACCGCTGCAGGAGCAGCTGGACCGGGCGCTGCAGGGCCAGGGCGTCCGCTCCGACCAGCTGCAGCGGCTGGCGCAGGAGTCGCCCAGGGCGATCGGCGACGCGATCCGTCAGGGCCCGGCGGCCGTGGCCGCGCTCGGCTGCTCGGCCCTGACCGCCGCCAAGATGACGGCGCTGCGACCGGACGCCGTGCGCCGGATCGAGGAGGCCGACACGCCCGATCGTGTGGTCGTCGAGATCGACCTGGGCGGGCCCGGCGCGGAGGCGTGGGCGCCGGTCGACGCGGTCTCGCCCGGCCAGCGCGCGATGGCGCTGCTGGCGCTGGCGCTGGCCAGCGGGTCGGAGCCGCTCGTGATCGACCAGCCGGAGGACGACCTGGACAACCGCTACATCTACGACGAGGTGGTGCGCGTGCTCAGCCGGGTCTGCGAGGCGCGCCAGGTCATCGTCGCGACGCACAACGCCAACATCCCGGTGCTGGGCGATGCCGAGCTGATCCTGGCGCTGGACGCCGGAGCGGACCGGAGCCACGTCCTGGCGTCCGGCGGCCTGGAGACGGCCGAGGTCGCCAACCAGGCCCGCCAGATCCTCGAGGGCGGCGACCAGGCGTTCCTCGCCAGGCACCGGCGCTACCTGGCCGCGGAACGGGGCCCTTCGTCGCGCCCGGCCGCCGAGTAGGATTTCTGACGACGTGGGGGAGGCATCACGCTCGATCGCGTTCGACCAGGCGGCCGACTACTACGACGCCACCCGCGGCCTTCAGCCGGCCGCGCAGGAAGCGATCGTGGCGCAGCTCACCGGCGCGCTGGCCGGTCGCGGGCGCTGCCTGGAGGTGGGCGTCGGCACGGGACGCATCGCGCTCGACCTGCACCGGCGCGGGGTGGCCATGGCGGGCGTCGACCTCTCGGTGCCCATGCTTCGCAAGCTCGTGGAGAAGGCGGGCGGTTCGCCGCCGTTCCCGCTGGCGGTGGCCGACGCCACCCGGCTGCCGGTCGCCGACCGCAGCGTCGGCGCCGCGATCGTGTGCCACGTGCTGCACCTGATCGACCCGTGGCAGCGTGCGGTCGAGGAGCTGGTGCGCGTGGTCCGGCCCGGAGGTCTGATCCTGATCGAGTCGGCGAATCGGGACGGCAATCCCGTCTCGGAGGTCCACCGGCGCTTCTGGTCCGCGACCAGCCGCGGCCGCCGAGAGGTCCCCGGCCTGACCGACACGACCGCCGTGGACCCGGTGCTCGGCGAGCTGGGCTTCAGCGTGCGCCTGCTGCCGCCGGTCGTCGAGCGCGTCGAGGTGAGCCTGAGCACGGCCATCGACGGGTTGGAGGAGGGCATCCTGGCCGGCTGCTGGGGGCTGAGCGAGGAGGAGCGCCGGACCGCGGCCGCCAGCACCCGGGAGTGGGCGCGCGAACGCTATGGCTCGCTCGACGCTCCCCACGCCGCCGGGCAGACGATCACGTGGCGTGCCTACGAGGCGCCGGGCGGGGCGTAGCGACGAACGATGCGCTGGCTGGCGCGCCGGTCTCCTCGAGGTACTGGTGCACCAGGCGGACGACCATCGAGCCCTCGCCGACGGCCGCCGCCACCCGCTTGACGGATCCGCTGCGCACGTCCCCGGCGGCGAACACGCCGGGCCGGCTCGTCTCGAGCTGGTACGGCGGCCGGTCCAGGTCCTCGCGCTGGCCACCCCGGCCGGCGCGCGCGGCGTCCGGCCCGGTGAGGACGAAGCCGTGGTCGTCCAGCGCCACCTCGTCGCCCAGCCACCGGGCGTGGGGCTCCGCTCCGATGAACACGAACAGCGCGCGCGCCTCGATCCGGCGCCGCTCTCCTGTCCGGTTGTCCTCGACGACCAGGGCCTCCAGCGATCCGTCGCCGATCAGCTCGCGCACCTCCGTGCGGCGCATGACGTCCACGCGTGGATCCTGCTCGATCCGGTCGACCAGGTAGCGCGACATGCTCCTCCCGAGATCGTCGCCGCGGATCATGAGATGGACGCGCGCGGCGTGCCTGGCGAGGAACAGCGTGGCCTGCCCGGCCGAGTTGCCGCCGCCGGCGACCGCGACCGGACGGCCCTCGCAGAGCTGCGCCTCGACCTGGGTCGCGGCGTAGAAGACGCTCGTGCCCTCGAACTCCTCGAGCCGGGGCACGGCGGGCCTGCGGTAGCGCGCGCCGGTCGCGATCAGCACCGTCCGGCTGGGGAGCGCGGTCCCATCCTCCAGCCTGACGACGTGCTGCCCGTCGCGCTGCTCCAGGGCGGTCGCGCCGGCCGGCACGCTGAGCCGCGCGCCGAACTTCCTCGCCTGGATCACCGCGCGCTCCATCAGCTCCGCGCCCGAGATTCCCGACGGGAAGCCGAGGTAGTTCTCGATGCGCGGGGAGGTCCCGGCCTGGCCGCCCATCGCGATCGCGTCCACGACCACCGTGACCAGTCCCTCCGATGCACCGTAGACGGCGGCGGCGAGCCCGGCCGGACCGGCGCCGACGACGACGAGATCGCAGCCGGCCGTCTGGTCGAGTGGCCGGCGCAGGCCGATCAACTGGGCCAGCTCCGCGTTGCTCGGGTTGCGCAGCACCTCCCGACCACGCCAGATCACGACCGGCGTCTCGCCCGGCGCGACTCCCAGGTTGCGCAGCAGCGCCTCCGCGTTCCTGTCGTCCTCGAGGTCGATCCACCGGTGCGGCAGCCGGTTGCGGCAGGCGAACTCGCGCAGGCGCCGCGCGTCCGGTGAGTACCGGGAGCCGACGATCCTGAGGCCGGCGCCCAGCCCGACCAGGAGCGAGCGGCGGATGAGGAAGGCCCGCAGGATGACGTCGCCGAGCTGGGTGTCTCGCGTCACCAGCGCGCGGAGCCGGTCGAGCGGCACGACCAGCACCTCGCCCGGCTCGCGCACCACGGCGGTGAGGAACACGGCCTGACCGGTCAGGAGGCCGAGCTCGCCCACGAAGCGGCCCGGCCCGTGCACGCGGATCAGGCGCTCGTCCGTGCCGAACTCGTCGACGACGGCCACCTTGCCATCGAGGATCACGAAGAAGTCGCAGGCCTGGTCCCCCTGCCGGCAGAGCACCTCGCCGCGCTGCGTGCGCCGCCGCCGGCCGTGCGCGGAGAGCACCTCGATCTGGTGGGCGCTCAGGCGGGGAAACGCGCCATGGAGGTCGGGCGTCTCGGTGACGGGAGGTCGCTCCGATGCGTCCATGCTCTCCATTGAACGCGCATCAGGCCGGCCGGAGCGCGGGCCATAGACTCAAGGCAGTGGGGATGACGAAGCGGTCCCGGCTGGTGGTCCCGCTCAGCACGCCGGCCCGGCCGGACAGTCCGGCGGGGGTGGGGAAGGCGGGAAGCCTCTTCGCGGTCTTCGACGCCGCCGGCGACGTGGACTCCAGCGAGCGGCGGGAGTCGGGGATCTACCTGGACGACACCCGCTTCGTGAACCGGCTTCGCATCCGGCTCGGCGGTCGCCGCCTGGAGCCGGTCCACACCGAGGGGGGAGGCGACCGGTTCGTCTGGGACCTGGTCCTGCGGGCGGCCGGTGGCGGCCACCGGCTGGAGGTGCGGAGAGCGCGCCGGCTCGCGGACCCGGTCGTGGAGACGATCACCCTGCGCAATCCGGGGCCGCGGACGTTCACCGGCGCGCTGGACATCCACGTGGCCGGGGACTTCCGGAGCATGTTCGCCGTGCGGGGCGTGCCCGGCCGCCGGCCCGGCCGCCTCACGGAGGTCTGGGACCGGGGGGCCGGCACGCTGACCTACCATGGCGCCGACGGGCGCACGCGCGTCACCGACGTCACCCTGACGCCGGAGCCCGACGCGCTGAGCGGGGGGCGGGCGCGCTGGCGCCTGCGCCTCGCGCCGGGGTCGGCGCTCACCGTGGAGCTGGCGATACGGCTGCGGGAGGAGGGCCGCTCCCCCTCGTTCCCGCCGCCGTCCAGCCTGCTCCTCCGGCCGGCCGTCGAGACCGACGTCCCGGCGTTCGAACAGGTCCTGCAGGTCGCGCTCCGCGACCTGCGGATGCTGGTGTCCTGGCACGAGGACCTGGCGTTCCTCGCCGCCGGCGTTCCCTGGTTCATGGCGCTGTTCGGCCGCGACAGCATCATCTCCGCCCTGCAGTGCCTCGCGTTCGAGCCGGCCATCGCGCGCGACACGCTGCGCCTGCTGGCCCGCCACCGTGGCCGGCGCTTCGACGGCAGCCGTGAGGAGGAGCCGGGGAAGATCCTGCACGAGCTGCGCCACGACGAGCTCAGCAACCTGGGCCGCGTTCCGTTCGGCCCCTACTACGGCACCGTCGACGCCACGCCGCTGTTCCTCGTCCTGCTGGGCCAGTACGTCCGCTGGACGGGCGACCTGGACCTGTGGCGCGAGCTGCGACCCGCCGCCGAGGAGGCCCTGACGTGGATGCGGCGATACGGCGACCACGATGGCGACGGGTTCCTGGACTACGCGCGGCAGGGCCCCAACGGCCTCGCCAACCAGGGTTGGAAGGACTCCGGCAACTGCATCGTCAACCGGGACGGCAGCCTGGCCGAGTCCCCGATCGCGCTGGTCGAGGTCCAGGCATACGCCCACCGGGCGCGCCTGGAGGTGGCGGCGCTCCACCGCGCCGGCGGCGACGAGCGGGCGGCGGTCGAGCTGGAGCGGGAGGCGAGGAGGTTCCGGCAGCGGTTCCTGGAGGCGTACTGGATGCCCGACCGGCGCTTCCTCGCGCTGGCGCTGCAGCGCGGAGGGCGGCGGGTGGAGACGATCGCGTCCAACGCCGGGCACGCGCTCTGGGCGGGGATCCTGCCGCCTGAGCGCGCGCGGCTCGTGGCCCGCCGCCTGATGGACCCGAGCATGTTCAGCGGCTGGGGGATCCGCACGCTGGCCGAGGGCGAGCCCGGCTACGATCCGACCGATTACCAGGTGGGTGCGGTGTGGCCGCACGACACCGCGCTGGTCGCCGCCGGCCTCGCGCGGCATGGCCGGCGCCGCGACTTCGAGCGCGTCTTCACCGCGATCGTGGAGACGGCCCTGCACTCGCCCGGCCAGCGGCTCCCCGAGCTGTTCGGCGGCCAGCGCGGGGACGGAGGACCTCCCGCGCCCTACCCGGCGGCCGCGAGTCCCCAGGCCTGGGCGGCCGGGGCCGTGCCGTACCTCCTGGTCACCGCGCTGGGCCTGGAGCCGGACGCGGTGCACCGGCGCCTCCGCGTCCGCGAGCCGAGCCTGCCGCCATGGCTCGGCACGGTCCGCATGCGCGGCCTGCGTGTCGGGGGCCTCCCGGTCGACCTGGAGTGGCGGCGCCGGCGCGGCCGGACCGAGGTCGAGGTCCTCCACGGACCGGCCGGCCTGGAGGTGGTGATCGACCGGGGTCCCGGCCCGGTCGAACCGGCGGCGTGAGACGAATCATTCCGAATTGGGACGAGTCCATTCCGAATTGGTCTGAAGCACGAAGCCACGAAGAGCACGAAGACGCACGAAGGGCTCCGAGGTCAGCCTCTTCGCTTCAGCCGATCCCCAGATCCCCTATTCCTTCGTGCGTCTCCGTGTCCCTCGTGGCTTCGTGCTGCAACTCATTCAGCTAATCGCCCGCCCGGACGTTCACCGCCCTTCGCCAGGGCACTGTCCGACCACCGCCCGAGTATGGTTGCGGTCGAGCCATGGCCCCCGTCCGCTGCGACCGCAGACCGCGCTCCCGTCCGATGTCAGCGCTCGCGGAGATCGTGAAGGCGGTGGCCGGCCGCGGCGCCGCCGTGCTGCGAGACCACTGGCCGTTCCTGGCCGTGCTCGTCCTGGCGACGCTGCTGCGCGTCGTGGCCTGGTTCGCCGTTCGACCTGCCTGGTGGATCATCGGCGACTCCATCGGTTACCTCCGCGTCGCCATGACCCACCAGCCCGAGAGCTGGAGGCCCGGCGGGTACCCCGGGATGGTGCTGCTGCCGCTGTGGCCCTTTCACCAACTGGCCCTGGTCACCGCCGTGCAGCACCTGATGGGCGTCTGCTCCGGAGCGCTCGTGTACGCGATCACGGTGCGCCTGGGCGTCCCCCGCTGGGCCGGGGTGCTGGCCGCCCTCCCGGCGCTGTTCGACGGGTACGTCATCGCCTCAGAGCAGATGATCGCCGCGGAAGCCCTGTTCGGGCTGCTCGTGGTCGGCTCGCTCGCCCTGCTCCTCAGTGGGGAGCGCCGGCAGCTTCTCTCGGTCGCGGCGGGAGGGCTCCTGCTCGGCCTGTCCGCCACGACCCGCATCGTCGGCCTTCCCCTGATAGGCGTCGCCGTCATGACGCTGCTGCTCCGCCGGGCGCGGTGGTCCCACCTGGTCGCCCTCTGCGTCGCCTTCGCGCTGCCGCTCGGGCTCTACTCGCTCTGGTTCGACCAGTACTTCGGGCGGTTCGACCTCACCGCGAGCAGCGGCGTGTTCCTCTACGGCCGGACCACGAATTTCGTCGAGTGCCACCACGTCCACTTCTCGACCGAGCAGGTCGGGCGTCTGTGCCCGGCGGAGCCCGTGGGCCGGCGCGACGAGGTCAACCTGGTGTTCGGCTCCACCACACCGCTCGCCAGCACCCACCTGCATCCGGCCGCCATGAACAGCCTGGCCCTGGAGTTCGCGCTCGAGGCCATTCGCGCGCAGCCGGTGGGCTACGCGGCGCTGGCGTGGGACGGGCTGGTGAAGTCGTTCGCGTGGGACCAGACCGGTCAACCGATGGACATACGGTTCGAGATCCCCGAGGCGACCAGCGGAGAGCTCCAGCTCATCGCGGCCCGCTACCAGCAGGGCATCCCGGCCGGCCCGACCTACCAGCCCCAGCTGGTCACGGCGCTCGCCGCATACCAGGACGTCCTCTCGGTGCGGGGGACCCTGAGCCTGCTCGCGCTCGTGCTGGCGGTCGCGGGGATGCTGTTCGGGCGAGATCCGGATCACCGCGGCCTGCGCGCGGCGGCGTCTCTCACGGCGGGCACGGTCGCGGTGCTCGTGCTCGTTCCCGCCGCGACCGCCATCGTCGCTCCGCGCTACCGGGTGCCGGCCATCCCGGTGCTGGGGTTGGCGGCCGTGCTCGGTGCGACCCTCCTGTGGAATCGATCGAGCGCACATCGTCGCCTCGCGCACCCCCGGCCGGCCGACTCACCGGGTCCGCCCGTTGCCCGGGGCTCTCGAGAAGCAGGCGGGGGGACCTGACGTGGTCGTCAGAGGGCCAGCAGGTGGGCCGCGATCTGCATGAGACAGCCGCCCACCACGAGCGCGAAGGGACAGCCGAGGAGCGAGACGGCGACCACGCCGGCCGGCGGTCGCTGCGCGGGCACCGGGTCACCGAGGAGCTGCGCCAC
>DASYBH010000511.1:0-4353 GCA_036500885.1 Candidatus Dormiibacterota bacterium | reverse complement strand
CGGCGACTGGAAACAGCGTCTGGCGTTTCTGTTCTCGGAGCTGCCGTTCCGCTACGAGCCGCTGCTGCGCGCCCACCCGTCTCCGTCGGAGGTGCTGGATCTGCTGTTCGACGTCCAGGGCCGCCTGTTCGACATGAAGCGCAGGCGGTCGATGCAGTCCGGGTGGCCGGTCTGGTCCGCTGGGTCCCTGGTTCATGGCCTCCGAACCCGCTGATCACCGGGGCGACCTGGGCGTCTGGTTCGGCGAGCCAGCCCCGCAATGCGAGCTGGAGGAGATCAATCCCGCCCAGGGCGAGAGCCTGTACCGGCTCATCGGCTCGCGGTGGGTGGTGGATGTGCTGCGACAGCTGCGTGGCGATGCGGTCCGCTACAACGTGCTGCACCGGCGCCTCCAGGGAATCTCCCACAAGGTGCTCGCACAGACGCTGCGGCGACTGCAGCGCGCCGGCGTCGTGAGCCGGCGCGCCCATCGCGCGGCGCCCCGCTCCGTCGAATACGCGCTGACGGCCAGCGGGCTCGAGCTGATGCGCTACCTGGAGCTCCTGGAACGCTGGGCGGGAGCCCAGGGCCTCCTCAGCTCGTAGATGAGCGCTTCCAGTGACGCGTTCTGGCCCCTCCCCCCTCGCGCCCTCGCGCGCGAGGGGGGAGGGGCCAATCGAGGTCCGTCGAGCCCGGCCGTGTGTACCTTCAGACCACTTCGGGGAGGCAGCCGCTCTTGCCCAGGCGGTCCCCGCCGGCCGGCCGGTAGTCTCGGAGACGTCGTGCCACGCATGCGGCGTGCCTGTCACCGGGGTGCGACCGAGCAGAGGCTCCGATGAAGGTCGGCGGCGCGTCGTCGTTACGATCTGGGCGGAGGCTGGCAGGGCGCCCGCCGCAGTCCACGGTTCCGACTGAGTCCCCACTGTTCGGGCGCTTCCGCGAGCGGGAGCGAATCGACCGCCTGGTGACCGGCGTTCGGGCCCGTCGGAGCGGGGCGCTGGTGCTGCACGGCGAGTTCGGCGCCGGCAAGTCCCGCCTTCTCGACCACGCGCTGGCGCAGGCCAGGGGCATGCGGGTGCTGCGCTGCGACGGCGACCCGGCGGAGTCGGAGCTGTGGTTCTCGGGCCTGAACCAGCTGCTGCGACCCGTGCTCGAGCTGGTCCCCGACCTGGCTCCGCGCCTGGCGGTCGGGCTGGAGGCGGCGATGGGCTCGGGGGCCGAGGTCGCCGGCACGGACCGATTCCTCGTCCGCGCCGGCGCCCTGGCCCTGCTCACCAGGGCGGCGCGGGATCGCCCGCTGCTGTGCCTCGTCGACGACGCCCAGTGGCTCGACCCGGCGTCCTCCGCCGCACTCGCGTTCGTCGCGCGCAGGCTCGACGCGGAGGGCATCGCCCTCCTCGTCGCCTCGGGTGAGGGTGAGGGGCGACGGTTCGGTCCGGCGGGGGTCCCCAGCATGTGGCTGGGCGGTCTCGACGAGCCGGCGGCCGGGGCGCTCCTCGCGCACCTGGGCGGTGCGAGCCTGGTCCCCGAGGTCTCGGCGCGCCTCGTGGAGCTCACCGACGGCCTTCCGCTCGCGCTGGTCGACGCGATGACGAGCCTGAACCTCGCGCAGCTCGCGGGGCGCATGCCGCTGCCCGAACCGCTGCCGCTGAGCTCCGGCCTGCGACGAGCGCTCATGGAGCGCCTGCATGGCCTGCCGGCGCCGGTGCTGCGCCTGCTCGTGGTCGTGGCCGCCGCTGGCGTCGAACCGCTGCACGTCATCGTCAGCGCGGGTGAGGCGCTTGGCATAGAGGCGCCTGTGCTGGAGAGCGCCGAGGCGTCGGGTCTGCTGCTGATCGACGGCGGGCTGGTGCGGTTCCGCAGCCGCCTCGTCGAGCCCGCCGTCTACCACGAGGCGACGTTCTTCGAACGCCGGGCGGCGCACCTGGCGCTCGCGGGGGCGCTGGGCCGGGATGACGACAGCGACCGGCGAGCCTGGCACCTGGCGGCGTCGGCGATGGCGCGCGACGAGGCGGTGGCCCGCGAGGTCGAGCGAACCGCCGAGAGCGCGCGCCGTCGCGGAGACCCGTCTCTGGCGGCGACGGCGCTGGAACGCGCCGCTGAGCTGACGCCGGACGAGAGGGAGCGCGGTCGCCGGCTGGCCGCCGCGGCGACGGCCGGCTGGCTGGCCGGGCGTCCGGTGCTGGCCGGCCACCTGGTCAGGCGGGCCTCCCGGCTGCGCGCGTGCCCGCTCGTGGATGCGGACATCGCCGCCCTGGGCGGCACCATCGGACTCTCCGAATACCATCTCAGCGACGCTCAGGACTCGCTGCTGGCCGGCGTCCAGCGCGTTGCCAGCTCGCATCCCGTCCGCGCGCTCGAGCTGCTGGTCCAGGCCGGCGAGGTGGCGATGGCCGCGTCCGACACGACGGCGGCGGGCGCGCTCGCCCGGAAGGCGGAGGCCCTGGCGGCCGGCGACGACGGCCTGGCGGAGGGGGCCCCGGCGACCGGCGACGACCGCCGGGCGGTCGCGCTGCTGCGCGGCGTCGAGCGGGTCCTCGGCGGTCACTACAGGGAGGCCGCGGAGTACGCGGAGCAGGCGATCTCGATGGCCGGCCTGGGCAATCAGCCGAGGGGTCACCTCCTCGGGTTGGCGACCGCGCTCTCCGCTGGCGGCGGCCTGTCCGCCACGGCGCACACCTCGGCCCTGAGGCTGTTCTCGGCCGAGGTCGCGCGCCTGCGCGCCACCGGTGCGATCGGCGGGCTCCCCAACGCGCTGGCCGGCCTGGCCTGGCTCGAGTTCTGGACCGATCGCCACAGGTGCTCTCTCGCCAACGCGTCCGAGGGGTTGGGGAGAGCGCGCTCGCTCGGCCAGCGGTGGGCGGAGGGGAGCTGCGCGATGTCGCTGGCCATGCTCGCCGCGGTCAGGGGGAACGGCGGCGACCGCGCGATGTTCCTCGACCTGCTCCTCCATCCCCCTGGCGTCCAACCCACCGCGGAGCACGCTGGCGCCGCCACCTGGGCGCTCGCGCTGGACGACCTCGGAGCGGGTCGGTACGGAGAGGCGCTGACCCAGCTGGAGGAGCTGGCGCCCGGGCCGCGGCCGGTCCATCCCTGGTACGTGCTGTGGTCCCGGCCGGACGCGGTCGAGGCCGCGGTGCGAGCCGGGCGCATGGACGCGGCGAGGGTGGCGCTCGAGGTGCTGGAGCGCGGGGCCACCGAGGGATGGCCGGCGCCGGCCCGGGCGCTCCTGGCTCGCAGCCGGGCGCTGCTCGCGACCGGGCGGGAGGCCGACGACCACTACCGCAGCGCCCTCGCGCTGCACGAGAGGGACGAACGGGTCTTCCAGGAGGCCAGGACCCGGCTGCTGTGGGGCGAGCACCTGCGTCGCGGCCGGCGGCGGGTCGATGCGCGTGACCCGCTCCGCCTGGCGCTGGAGACGTTCGAGCGGCTCGACGCGCGACCGTGGGCCGAGCGAGCCCAGGCCGAGCTGCGCGCCACCGGCGAGACCGTGCACCGCGGCGCCCCGGGCGGGGACGAGCTGACCCCGCAGGAGCTCAGGATCGCCCAGCAGGTGGCGCGGGGCGCGAGCAATCGAGAGGTGGCGGAGCAGCTGTTCCTGAGCCCCCGCACCGTGGGTTACCACCTGGCCAGGATCTACCAGAAGCTGGGAGTGTCCTCCCGGACCAGGCTGGCCCACCTGCTGGCCGAGGACGAGCTCCGCGGGGGCCCGCCGGATCAGTCGGAACCCTGACCGGAGCGCCGGCCGACGCGCCTCGCCACAGGCGCCGATGTGTTGCCTGAGCGAGCACGAAACTCAGATTTTACCGATCATGGGTGTCGGTTTTACTGCTGAGTTACTAACCTACTAACCTACACTGAACCTATCCCATAAAACTGCTGTCCTCTTGGAGGCAAACTCATGCCGAAAGCTGTAGGGATCGATCTCGGGACCACGAACTCCGTGATTGCGGTCATCGAGGGTGGAGAACCCGTGGTCATCCCCAATTCAGAGGGCTCGCGGACCACGCCCTCCGTGGTGGCCTTCACCAGGTCCGGGGAGCGGCTGGTTGGCCAGCTCGCCCGCCGGCAGGCAGCGGTGAACCCTGAGAACACCATCTCCTCGATCAAGCGCTTCATGGGTCGCCGCTACGCGGAGGTGGAGTCGGAGCGCAAGATCGTCCCGTACAAGGTCAAGCCGGGCAAGGACGACCGGGTGGTGGTCGAGGTGCCCAGCGCCGGCAAGGACTTCACGCCCGAGGAGATCTCGGCGATGGTCCTCCAGAAGCTGAAGGCCGACGCGGAGGCCTACCTGGGTGAGAAGGTGACCGACGCGGTCGTCACGGTGCCGGCCTACTTCAACGACTCCCAGCGCCAGGCGACCAAGAACGCCGG
>DASYBH010000510.1:0-3882 GCA_036500885.1 Candidatus Dormiibacterota bacterium | reverse complement strand
GCTGCGAGAGGCGGCCGACTCCGGCATCGCTGTGCTGCTGGCCACCCACTCCGCGGTGCTGGCAGAGATCGCCGACCGCGTTCTGGTGATGCGAAACGGAACGCTGCAGGAGCTTCGCCGCTGACCGCACGGGATGCCCCTCCCCCACGAGGGGGAGGGCTGGGTCACGGCACGTACGAACAGAACGTCTCGAGCGGCTCAGAGGGTGCGCGAACAGGCATCGGCGGATCTTTGGCGCTCATGCACCCCACCCCACCCCAGAAATCCGCACCCCGCCACCCCGATTTCGCGGGGACCCCGGGACCGCGATTTCCTGGGGACCCCGGGATCTGGCGGCCCTACTTCTGCGGTCCTCGCTCACCCATCCACGAATGGGCTCGCTCCGGTCCTCGGCGCCCGACCACCACCTGGGGCACCTGGACGACAAATCTCTCGCCAACTACTTGACCGGCGCCCTCGGAGTGTCGCCGGGCCGCACTGGGCGTAGGCTTGAGCTCGATGGATGTGGGCGATCTGCCCCCGCAGCTCCGGCCGCTCCTCCGGGCGCTCGCCGTGGTCATGCGCCACCGTGAGCCCGCCATTCGCCAGCGCGTGGAGCGGCTGCGGGCCGAGAACCCCGACCTCGGACCGGACCAGCTCGCAAGGCGGCTGATCCGGACGACCCGGCGCCGGCTCGCCTCCACGGCGGCGGCCAGCGGCGCGGTGGCCATCGTGCCGGGACTCGGCACCGTCGTCGCCGTCGGCACCGCGACGAGCCAGAGCCTCTATGCGCTGGAGCAGGAGACCGAGCTGGTCCTCGCCATCGCGATGGTCTACGGGCGCGAGCTACTGGACTCGGACGAGCGGCTGCTGGAGGCCCTGGTCGTGATCGGCCTGGCCGGCGGCGCCGTCAAGCTGCGCGACAACCTGCTGATCGCCGGCGGCCAGCGGATCACGCTCGCGGCCTTTCGCCGCCTGCCCGGGATCTGGCTGGGCCGGGCTGGCAGCCGCATCCTCGTGCGGGTGCTGGGCCGCTTCCTCTCCCGGCACGCAGTCGCCACGGTGGCACGCGTCGCGCCCCTGGCCATCGGGGTCGCGGCCGGCGCCGGCTTCGACTGGGTGACCACCACCGCGCTCGGGCGAGCCGCGATGGGCTACTACGGCCGCGTCCTTCCCCCGGACGCGCTGGCCGCGCCGCCTGCCGAAGGTCGCAGCGACATCGAAGCCGGCGGCCGGCCGTAGGCTACCCGCCCGGGCTCCTCCCGCTCGGTCGGTGAGACAGCAGGTCGAGGGTGATCGCCGCCGTCCACGAGAAGTCGCCGGCGCCGCACGGCGCGCCCGTCAGGGGGTCGAAGTACTCGGCGAAGCCCGACTTCCCGACCAGGGCCAGCGTCTCCGCCCGGAGGGCCCCGGCCTCCGCCGCCATCCCCGCCTCCTCCAGGCCCTCGGCGACGAGCCAGTTCACCGGCGCCCACACCGGGCCCCGCCAGTAGCGGCGCGCGTCGAACGCGGGGTCCCCGGGCGGGACCGTGCAGACCAGCCGGGCGCCCGCCGCCAGCCCCCGGTACCGCTCCCACGTCGCCCGTGCCCGCTCGGGAGCGATCAGGCCGCCGGCCAGCGCGGCCAGCCCGGCCGCCGTGGGGCGGGCGATCCGGCGTCTCGCCACACAGTCCCAGTCCACGTACAGGCCGAGGTCCGCGTCCCAGTGATGGTCATCGAACGCTGCCGCGAACTCGGCCAGGCGCGACGGGCCCACCGGCGGCGCCTCACCGATCTCTCCGGCGATCTCGTCCAGGTCGCGGGCGGCCCGATGCCACAGCGCGTCCATCAGCACGTCGTACACGCAGAACGGCGAGACCTCCAGGTAGGCGTCGATGTCGTAGTCGGCCTCGTCCAGCAGCTCGACCAGCGCCAGGTAGCCGTCGTAGTCGATGTCGGCCGGCCGGTCCCCGGCGGGGACGTGGCGCGCGTCCCGCCGGACGTACGGCCGGCGTGGCTGCAGCCTCGCCTCGCGCAGGTGGTCCCACCGCGGCGAGTTGTCCCAGCCGCTCTCCCAGGGATGGACCATGGCCACCAGCGGGGAGCTCGCCACGCGTCGCCGGCTGGCGAGGTACTCGACGAACCTGCGCAGGGCGGGATACGTCCGCCGCCAGAACGCCACCCGGCGCTCGCGGTCCGGCTGCCGCCTCCCCACCAGCAGCGCGGCGGTCACCGCGATCGGCGGGTTGGTGATCCCGGAGGTGCGCACCGCCGAGTCGGCCACGTGCGGCTGGGCGCGGGGCCAGCGGTCGGGACCGGGGAAGTAGTCGCCCAGGCGCCGCGAGTCGTACCGGATGTGCGGCAGCATGCCCTCGCGCCAGCGGCCGGCCAGGATGGCCTCCACCTCGACCGTCGCCCGCTCCCAGTCGAACGTCGCCAGCCCGATGGCGACGAAGGCGCTGTCCCAGTTCCACAGGTGCGGGTACTGCGCCGGCGACGGCACCGTCCACCGCCCGGTGTCGTTGGCGCGAAGCACGCGGCGGGCCGCCTCGGCGAGCCCGCGCTCAGTCGCCGGCAAACCGGACCAGGAGGCGGGCGATGTGCCGGGCCGCATTCTGCAGGTCGACGAGCCGGACGCTCTCGTTCGGGCTGTGCGCGAGGTTGCTCGCGCCGAAGCCGACGCCCGGCGTGACCACCGGTACCCCGCGTTCCGTGAACAGGTACATCGGCGTCGTCCCGCCCGCGAGCGGCACGAGCAGGGCCGGCTTCTCGTAGACCTCCTCGGCGGTCTCGGCGCAGAGCCGTACGAGCGGCGCATCCGGGTCGACGATCCCCGGCCGCTCAGGACCGAGCACGTCGATCTCCACGTCCGTGAAGCCGCTCGCGTCGAGGTGCCGGCGCAGCTTCTCGGCGATGTCGTGGGGGTCCTGGTCGGGCACGAGGCGGAAGTCGAGCTTGGCCGAGGCCTCCCCCGGCACGATCGTCTTGGACCCCGGTCCCTGGTAGCCGCTGGTCACGCCGGCGATGTTGCAGGTCGGCTCGAACGGCGCGGCGGTGAAGGTGATCCCCGTCCGGCCCAGCAGCAGCCGGTCGAGGCCGAAGGACGCCCTGTACGTGTCCTCGACGCTGGGCAGCGCCTCCAGGAGCTGCCGCTGGCGAGGCGAGATCGGGCGGACGTGGTCGTAGAAGCCCGGGATGAGGACCCTCTCGTCCGGGCCCTTCAGCGTGCTCAGCGCCCAGACCAGGCGCCAGGCCGCGTTGGGCAGCGAGTTGGCGCCGCCGGAGTGGCCGTCTCGGGACAGCGCCCGCACGCGCAGCTCGACGTAGAGGAGGCCGCGCGCGCCCAGCGTCAGCGTGGGCCGGCCCTCGTCGTCGATGCCGCCCTCCTCCCAGATCGCGCCGTCGCAGGCGAGCTCGCCGGCGTGGTCGCGCACGAAATCGGGAAGGCTGGTGCTGCCGACCTCCTCCTCCCCGTCGACCAACCACGTCACCTGGCACGGCAGCTCCCGGCCGGCGGCGCGCAGCGCGTCGATGGCCGCGAGCCGAGCCACCAGCTCGCCCTTGTCGTCCTTGGCGCCGCGCGCGTAGAGCCGCCCGTCGCGCACCTCCGCCTGGAACGGTGGGCTCTGCCACAGCCCCAGCGGCTCAGGAGGCTGGACGTCGTAGTGGTTGTAGAACAGCATCGTCCGGGCGCTGTTGGCGCCCTCCGCGTGAGCGAGCACCAGGGGGTGGCCGGCAGACGGCGCCACCCGAGCCTCGAATCCGCGCCGGCGCAGCAGCTCCGCCACCAGCGCGGCGCAGTCGTCGATGCCCTCGTGCCGGGCGGAGACGCTGGGCACGGCGCAGAGCTGGGTCAGCTCGGCGACCCAGCCGTCCAGGTGCTGCTGGATGTGGCGATCGACGGCGGTGAAGTCTTCACTCATC
>DASYBH010000509.1:0-5461 GCA_036500885.1 Candidatus Dormiibacterota bacterium | reverse complement strand
GGGATGATCGCTCGCTTGTGGGTGCCGGTGCCGAGCAGCGTATCGCCGGCGTCCTTCGTGCACTCGACCGTGAAGTGCAGGTGCCTGCCCGTCACCTCCTCCAGCCGGGCGGTCGCGACCACCGCCTCGCCCGCCGTCGCGGGCGCGAGGTGCCGGATGCAGACCTCGTAGCCGACGGTCGTGTGACCCGCCGGCAGGACGGGATCGACCGCCGCGTGAGAGGCCAGCTCCATGAGCAGGATCATCGATGGGGTCGCGAAGAGACCGCCGCCGCCGACGTGCAGGGTGAGCATGGAATCGTCGACCGTGCGTTCGATACTGGCCTCGAGGCCAGGCGGCAAAGCGTCGAGGGAGTGGTCCACCACCGTACATTTTGGTCGATGACCAGACCCCTCGTTCGTCGCGCCATCTTCCCCGTGGCGGGTCTCGCCACGCGCTTCCTTCCCGTCACCAAGGCTCAGTCCAAGTACGTGCTTCCCCTGCTGGACAAACCGACGATTCAGTACGCGGTCGAGGAGGCGATCGCCTCCAGCCTGGAGCAGGTGATCATGATCACCGGGGGTGGCAACTCGGCCATCGGCGAGCACTTCGACCGCTCGCGCGAGCTCGAGTTCTACCTCGAGGACCGGGGCAAGCGCGATCTGCTGAAGGTCCTGGCCGAGGTCGACCGGCTCAGCGACCAGGTCGACATCACCTACATGCAGCAGAAGGACCCGCTGGGCCTGGGCCACGCTGTCTGGACCGCTCGCCGGCTGGTCGAGAAGGAGCCGTGCGCGGTCCTGCTGCCCGACGACGTCATCATGGGCGGCGAGCCGTGCCTGCGCCAGCTGATGCGGGCGCACGCCGACACCGGCGCCACCGTCCTGGCCGTCCGCCGTGTGAGCCGTGACCAGATCAGCCGCTACGGGATCATCGCCACCGGGAGCTCCGACGGCAACCTCCACGAGGTGGTCGACATGGTGGAGAAACCCAGCCTGGCGGACGCTCCCAGCGACCTGGCGATCTTCGGCCGCTACGTGCTGATGCCCGACGTCTTCGCGGCTCTTGGCGAAACCAAGCCCGGGGCGGGCAAGGAGATCCAGCTGACGGACGCCATCCGCAAGACGCTGGGCGGAGGTCGCGTGGTCGCATGCGAGTTCGAGGGCGACTACTACGACACCGGCACTGTGCCCGGTTACCTCCGTGCCAACCTGGCGCTGGCGCTGAAGCGTCCGGACCTTCGCGAGGCGATGCTCGACGTGGTCCGTGAACTGATCGACGCTGCGGAAATCACCAGGAAGTAGGTCTGGATTTTCTCCAGCGCCCGGTATAATCTGAGGACGCTCCGACGAGCCCGTGTCTCCCTCCGCAGCAGGACTTGCAGCTATGGCAGTGTCTGGAAAGCGCCGCTTCGACGATGACAGGGTCGTGCGTTATGAAACCGCTGAGAAGAACTTCGAGGTGGAGGTCGCACGAACCCTCAACAAGTGGTGCGTCACCGTGTACCACCTTCCGGACAAGGCAATCGTGGCGCAGGACTTCTTTCCCGAGCGGTGGAAGGCCCTTGCGCGGGCGCAGGACTTCGTTCGTCTGCTGAACCAGCGGAAGCGAGAGGGCGAGGCAACCCACCCGGATCCCGACTGACGACCCCCCACCCCCCCTCATCCGCCGGGGGGTCAGGGGGGGCAAGTCGTCACGGGGAAGGGGAGAACCGGTACCATTGCCGATCCGTGAACCGGTCCTTCCTCATCCGGGAGTGGGGCGCCGTCACCTTCGTGCTGACGGTGTTCCTCGGAATCATCATCGTTCCGATCGCGCTGGTGGTGGGCAACCACCCCGCCCCTCCGGCGGGGCTGATCGTCACCCCCACGCCGACCGTGAGCGCCTCCGCAAGCCCGTCCGCCGGCGCCTCGCCAGCCAGCTCTCCCAGCCCCACCCGCTGACGGTTGCCGACCGCGACCAGCCATCTCGCGTGGCGCGTTGTGGACGGTAGAAGGAAGATGGTGCGGCACATGGTGGAGCAGGAGATGGTCGGCAGGGTCGGCCGCGTGACGGGAGCGATCACCCCAGGGCATCTGGGTGAGGTCATGGTCGCGGTTCGCGGGGGCAGCGAGGCGTTCCACGCCTACTCCTCGGACCCCGCCGCGACCATCGGCACGGGGACCCGGATCGTCGTGATCGAGTACTTCCCGCCGCGCACCGTCTTCGTCAGCCCGGTCTGAAGGCGGAGGGAGATTTCAATGACGCAACTGCTCTCGGCGGCGGTGGGCATCGCCGTCACCGCGGTAATCCTCGCGCTCCTGATCGTCGTGCTCGTGTTCCGCAGCATGTGGCGTATCGCGGAGCCCAACGAGGCGCTGATCATCTCCGGGCGCTCGCACCGCCCGAAGGGCGTCGAGCAGAGCCTCGGTTTCAGGATCACGACCGGCGGCGGCACCTTCGTCCTGCCCGGCGTCCAGGCGGTCCGCAGGCTCTCGCTCGACCTCCGGGAGACGGACCTCCAGATCGACTGCGTGACCCACCAGGGCATCCCGCTCCGGGTCCGCGGGGTGGTGATCTACAAGGTCGGCGACGACCTGGTCTCCATCGCCAACGCCGCGCGCCGGTTCCTGGACCAGCAGACCCAGATGGACCAGCGTGTCCACAACCTGTTCGCCGGCCACCTGCGGGCGATCGTCGGCAACATGACGGTCGAGGAGATGATCCGCGACCGCGAGAAGCTGACCCAGCTCACGCGCGAGCACGCCGGGACCGAGATGGAGAAGCTCGGCCTGATCGTCGACTCGCTGCAGATCCAGGAGATCCTGGACCCCACGGGGTACATCCAGAACCTGGCGCTCCCCTTCGCCGCCGCGGTGGAGAAGGACGCGCGCATCGCCCGCGCTCAGGCCGACCGGGAGGCCACCGAGAAGGAGCAGGAGGCGGAGGCGCAGAAGGCGCAGTCTCGCCGGGACTCGCAGATCCGCCAGGCCGGGTACCAGGCCGAGGTCGACCAGGCCGCCGCGCTGGCCAAGCAGGCAGGCCCGCTGTCGGAGGCGACCGCCCGGCAGAAGGTCGTCGTCGAGCAGACGCGCATCGCCGAGCTCGAGGCCGAGCGCACAGAGAAGCAGCTGGAGGTCGAGGTCCGCAAGCCGGCCGACGCCAGGGCATACGAGCAGGTCACGCTGGCGCGGTCGAGCCGCGAGGCGCACATCCACGAGGCCGAGGCGCGGGCCAGGGAGATCGAGGTGGAGGCCCAGGCCGACGCGGCCCGGGTCAAGCTGGCGGCCGCGGCCGAGGCCGAGCGGGTGAAGCTGCAGGGCGACGCCGAGGCGCACGCCAGTCAGGCCAGGGGTCTCGCCGACGGCGAGGCCATCCGCGCCCGTGGCACGGCGGAGGCGGACACCATCAAGGCCCGTGCGGAGGCGCTGGCCGGCCACCAGGACGCGGTGATCGGGCAGCAGCTCGCGGAGAAGTGGCCCGAGATCGTCGCGGCCGCCGCCAAGCCGTTCGGCGACATCGACCAGCTGATCGTCCTCAACGGCGCGCAGGGCGTCTCCGACGTGCTCGCCCAGGCCCTGAGCCAGGGCGTGACCGGCCTTCAACTGGCCCGCCGCCTGCTGAACGAGCCCGGCGGGACGCCGGCTCCGAACGGCAGCGCGACGGTGGCCAGGGACTCGCTGAAGACGGAGGGCGAGAGGGTCTGAGTCTCTGGCGGCGATTGATGCTCTGGCTGGGAGTCCAGCTGGGACTGGTGGGCGAGCTCGAGGTGCCCGGCGATCCGCGCGCGGCCCTGGATCTCGCCTACTCGCGCCAGCTGGAGCTCCAGGCGAAGGCGCGGCGGGCGGTGGCGGACGTGGTCACCGCCCGCAAGCGGCTCGAGCTGCAGGCGCGGCAGCTCGCGCCGGCCGTGGCGAGGCTGGACGAGCAGGCGCGGGCCGCGGTTCAGCAGGGCCGCCAGGATGCGGCCAGGGACGCGCTGACGTGGCGCACCGCCCTCGAGGGGGAGCTGGCCGAGCTCGAGCGCAGCACCACCTCGCTGGTCGAGGAGGAGGCCCGGCTGCGGCGGGTCGCGAGCCAGCTCGACCTCCAGCTGCGGCAGCTGCGCGTGCGCCGGGACGCGCTGGGCGCCACCTACGCCGCCGCCCGGGCCCGGGCAGAGGTCGGCCAGGCGCTGGCGGACGCACACCTGGGCGACTCCGAGGTGGCGGCCGCGGTCCAGCAGGCCGAGGAACGCGTCGCCCGCACCCGGGTCATGGCGGATGCGCTCGAGGGCCTGGCGGCGCGCGGGGCCCTGCCGGCCGCGCCGGCGGCTCCCGGGCCCGGGGCGCCGGCGACGCGGCGGAGCGACGCCCAGGTGGCCGACGAGTTGACCCGGATGGAGGAGGAGCTCCTCTGGGGCCCGAAGGCCGCTGACGGGCGCGAACCGCCGCCACCACGGCCGACCGGCTCGGAGCGGCCACCCGGGTAGCTTTAGGCGAATGTCGAACACGGTCGCTCGTCGCCTCCACCAGATGCTGGCCAGCCGGATCGTGGTGCTCGACGGTGCCATCGGGACGATGCTCCAGCGCGAGCGTCTGAGCGAGGACGACTTCCGTGGCGAGCGCTTCCGCAGCCACCCGCAGCCGCTGCAGGGCGACAACGATCTCCTCTGCCTGACCCGGCCCGACGTCGTCGAGGGCGTGCATCGCGCCTACCTGGAGGCCGGCGCCGACGTGATCACGACGAACACCTTCACGGCCACGCCGGTCTCCCAGGCCGACTACGGGCTGGCGCCGCTGGCGTACGAGATGAACCGGGCCGGCGCCGAGATCGCGCGCCGGGCGGCCGGGCGCTACCGCGATCGGTTCGTGGCCGGCTCGCTCGGGCCGACGAACGTCACGCTCTCGCTCTCGCCGCGGGTCGACGACCCCAGCTACAGGCAGGTCACGTTCGACGACCTGAAGGCCGGCTACGCCGAGGCCGCGCGCGGTCTCCGCGACGGCGGCGCCGACCTGCTGCTGATCGAGACGGTCTTCGACACGCTGAACGGCAAGGCGGCGATCGCCGCGGCACGGGAGGTGGCCCCGGAGCTGCCGCTGATCGTGTCGATCAGCGTGGTGGACCGCAGCGGCCGCAACCTCTCCGGCCAGACCGCGGAGGCCTTCTGGACGTCGATCGCCCACGCGGAGCCGCTGGCGGCCGGCATCAACTGCTCGCTGGGCGCGGCGGACATGCGTGCCTACGTCGCGGACCTGGCCCGCGTCGCCAGCGTGCCGGTCCTCTGCTACCCCAACGCCGGGCTGCCCAACGCCTTCGGCGGCTACGACGAGCCGGCCGAGACCATGGCGGCAGTGCTGCGCGAGTTCGCGACGTCGGGACTGGTCAACGCGGTCGGCAGCTGCTGCGGGAGCGGCCCCGAGCACACGGCGCTGCTCAGGGCGTCGACCGAGGGGCTGCCGCCGCGCCTGGTGCCGGAGCGCGCGCGGCGGACCTGCTTCAGCGGCCTCGAGCCGTTCGAGAT
>DASYBH010000508.1:0-2211 GCA_036500885.1 Candidatus Dormiibacterota bacterium | reverse complement strand
CGCCGCGGCCTCCGCCTCACCCTGCCGTCCGGTCAGATGGACCACCTCCTCGAAGCCGTCGAGCAGCGTGTCCAGCGCCGCCCATATCGTCCGGTTGAGGCGCCTGGCCCCCTGGCTTCCGCCCATCACGAGCAGCCGGCGCGCCGGCGCCGCCGGCTCCCGCCGCACGAACCCGGGGCGCAGCGGGTACCCGGTCAGGACCGTCCGCGGCGTCCGGAACGCGTCAACGTCGCCGGGGAACGTGACACACGCGGCGGCCGCCCCTCGCCGGAACATCCGGTTGGCCAGCCCGCCCGCCTCCGAGACCTGGAGCACGTAGGGCACGCGGCGGATGCGCGCGGCCGCGATCGCGGGCGCCATCACGTAGCCGCCGACGCCCATGACGACGTCGGGCTGGAAGCGGTCGAGCACGCGCACGCCCTGCCGGAGCGCGGCCGGCAGCACCACCGGCAGGGCCAGGTTCCTGGCCGGCGCGTCGCGGTCGAACCCGCGGATGGTGATCGTCTCGAGCGCAAAGCCGTGCGCCGGCACCAGCCGCTCCTCCAGGCCGCCCACCCGGCCGACCAGGAGGAGCTCAGCCTCCGGCCGCGCGGCGCGCAATGTCTGCGCCACGGCGAGAGCCGGCGAAAGGTGTCCGCCAGTTCCGCCGCCCGCGATCAGCAGTCGCATCCGTCCTCCTCGAATCCGGTTCGTCCCGTGCCTGCGCGGCCACGTTGAGCAGCACGCCCATGGCGGCCAGGGTGATCGCCAGCGCGCTGCCGCCGTAGCTGATGAAGGGCAGCGGGACGCCCGTGGCGGGCAGCGTCGAGGTGACCGTGGCCATGTTGACCAGCGCCTGGAACCCGATCCACGTCGTGATGCCGGTCGCCAGCATGACACCGAAGCGGTCCGGCGCGCGCATGGCCGCCCGGCAGCCGCGCACCGTCAGCACGACGAACGCCGCCAGGACGAGCGTGGTCCCGACCAGGCCGATCTCCTCGCCGATGACCGCGAAGATGAAATCCGTGTGGGCCTCGGGCAGCCAGCCGTACTTCAGCACGGAGTGGCCGAGGCCGATGCCGAAGGGACCGCCCGAGCCCAGGCCGATCAGCGCCTGGACCGGCTGGTAGCTGGCGCCGAGCGGGTCCTTGAACGGGTCCAGGAACGTGGTCAGCCGCTGCTGGCGGTAGCTCTCCAGCACGACGAAGAGGGCGAACGCCGCCAGGAGCCCGCCCAGCAGCAGCGCCACGTGGGCCTTGCGTCCGCCGCCGACGAAGAAGATGGAGACGAGGATCGCGCACATCACCACCGCGGTGCCCAGGTCCCGCTGCAGCAGCAGGATGCCCAGCAGGCCGGCCAGCATGATCGCGAACGGCATGAACCCGTCGCTGAAGCTGCGCAGCCGGCCCTGCCGGCGATCGACCCACTGGGCGACGTACACCGCCAGCGCCAGCTTGGCCAGCTCGGACGGCTGGAAGGTCGCCGGGCCCAGCTCGATCCAGCGCGCCGCCCCGTGGGTGAGCTGGGGATCGCGGCCGACGTGCGGCACGAGCACCAGCAGCATGAGCACGACGGCCACGACCGCGGCGGCGGGCGCCCAGCGGTGGAGCCGCCGGTAGTCGGTCCGCTGCAGGAGGAACATCGCGATCAGCCCGGCGACGGCGAACACCAGCTGGCGGCCGAAGTAGTAGTAGGCGGTGTCGTACGCCAGCAGGCCCTCCACCGAGCTGGCGCTGAGCACCATGGCCAGGCCGGCGCAGAGCAGCGCCAGCGTGAGCACCAGGAGCCAGCGGTCAGTGGCGCGCAGGGTGCTCATGGCGTTCCACCGTGCAGGGCCAGCGCCGCCGCCTTGAAGCGCCGGCCGCGCTCCTCGTAGCTGGAGAACATGTCATAGCTCTTGTACGCAGGGCTGAGCACGACCGTGTCACCGGGGCAGGCCAGGCCACCGGCCAGCTCGACCGCCTCCTCCAGCGTGCCGGCCCGCCGCTGCGGATGGCCGGCCAGTCGCTCCGCCAGCTCGCCGGCGCTGGCGCCCAGCAGGACCACCGCGCGGGTCCGCTCCCGCACCGCGGCCAGCCACTCGGCCAGGTCGAAGCCGCCGCCGTAACCGCCGGCGATGAGCACCACCGGCCGGCCCTCGAACGCGCGCAGCCCGACCAGGCCGGCGTCGGGGTTGGTGGCCTTGGAGTCGTTGTACCAGCGCACCGCCCCCCACTCCCCGACCAGCTCCAG
>DASYBH010000507.1:0-5067 GCA_036500885.1 Candidatus Dormiibacterota bacterium | reverse complement strand
CGTCATCTCCATGTCCACGACCACTCCGCACCGGTTCTCCATCAGGACCTGGCCGGCCAGCCTCAGCCTGGCCTACCGGCCGTTGTCCTTGCCGGTCCGCAGCGCGTCGGCGACTCTGGCCACCCCGACCGGATCCGCCCCCGGCTGCAGCGATCCTCTCGGGTCCTTGAACGGCGCGAAGACCGGATGGTCCACGGAGGCGTCCACGACGATTTCGACCTGCTCGGACCCGCGGGGGCGGCTCTCCCGGCATCGACCCGCCCGAATTGGGACGGCCTGGTTGGGGCAACTTCGCCAGCACAGCTGGGTCACCTTTATCAGCACAAGCTAACACCGGCCTTTCGGACCGGTTCCCGAGTTCAGGCCAACCACCGAGGTGCCCCTGAAGAAGGGCGGCTATGGCTGGTGCCCGCGAGAGGATTCGAACCTCCAACCTACGGATTAAGAGTCCGCTGCTCTGCCAGGTTGAGCTACACGGGCAACCACTGCCGGGCGCCACCGGCCCAGCACGCAACGATTCTACTCCGCCCTTAACAGGCACCCTTTCCCTCCCGCCCGGCGCTCCCTAGCCTGGGCCCCATGCGTGCTCGTGTTCCGCAGGACGTTGACCTCGAGGACCGGCTGATCTACGGCCTCAGCCCGATTCGTTTCGGCTACCTCGTCATCGCGGCCCTCGCGGCCCTCAGCCTCTGGCGGGTCGAGATCCTGCCCTCGTGGCTGCGTGGGGTGTCCTGTCTGCTCGTCCTGGCGGCCGCCGCGGCGCTTGCCTGGGGTCGCTGGCGGGGCCGCGCCCTCGATCGTTGGCTGGTCGACCTGGCGGTGTTCGGCCGCCGCAACTACCGTCTCTCCGCCCGCTCGCCGCGGGCGTGGAACGCGCCCGTGCCGCTCCATGCCATGCGGGCCATCGCCGTCAACCGAGGTCTCGGTGCGTCCGCCACCGAGACCTCCGAGCCGCCCTCCGCCGCATGAAGCGCGTGCTCTTGCATCCGCGACCGCGCCGGCAGCTCGCGGAACTGCCTCGGGCGGCTGTGCTGGCGTGTGGAGCGATCGGCTACCTGGACGCGGCCGAGGACGACAGGCAGCGCTGGATCGCCCGCTTTCGGACGTTGCTCGACGGCCTCGACGGGCCGCTCCAGGCGGTGGTCGACTTCGTCCCCGGGTCGGGCGCGCCGGCATCCGGCCAACTCGCCGCCGGCGAGGAACTGCCCTCGGCGGCTGGGCGGCGGACCGCGGACCTCGCCTTCGCGCAGTCGGTGCGGGGTTTGCTGTCGGCGCAGCGCCGCGACGTCCGCCTCGTCACCTCGCCAGCGGGCGCGGACGCGCTCCGGCGAGGCCTGCGCGAGATGGGCGTCCCGGACGTGACCCGCGTCGACTGGCGGGCGCCCGCCGGGGCGCTGTTCGGCGTGGAGAGCGCCAGGGCGCTCCACGACCATCAGGGCTGGCACCGCACCTGGTGCTTGGATCGCTTTCCCGGAGGCGAGCTGACCCCGGGGTGGCTGCTGCGGCTCGCGCCGGCGGGCCTCCGACTCAGCCTCAGCTGGCACGCCGAGCGGCTGCCGACCGCCTGGGTCGTCGAGTACCTGCAGCGACAGCTCGTCCACATGCGAGCGAGTCAGCTGCACCGGGCGGGCGGCGTCGGCGATCCGAAGGTCGAGGGGGCTGCACCGGCCGTCGAGGCGCTGCAGCAGCGGCTCACGGCCAGCCAGGAGAGCGCCTTCCATGTGTCGCTGTACGTGACGGTCTCGACCTCCACGGCAGAGGCGCTCGACGCCGCCTCCGCCCAGGTGGAGGCGGCAGCCCGCTCGGCGCTCTGCCAGCTGCTGCCCTGCACGTTCCGGCACCTCGATGGCCGACTCGCCACGCTTCCGCTGGGGCGCGATCCGCTGGGCCGCAAGCGCGTGCTCGACACCGCCTCCCTCGCCACGCTGTTCCCGTGGTTCGACGCCGATCTCCAGGAGCCGGCCGGGCTCGTCGTCGGCCACAGCCGCGCCACTGGGGAGCCGGTACTGGTGGACCCCTTCGACGATCGGCGTTACGCCAACGCGAATATCGGCGTATTTGGCCACTCGGGCGCCGGCAAGACCTATCTCCTCTCGACGCTCGCGATGGGCGCCCTCGGCGTCGGTGCGCAGGTCTTCGTCATCGACCCCGAGCACGAGTACGGCGCCCTGGCTCGCGGGTTGGGCGGCCTCGACGTCCAGCTCGCGCTCGGCTCGGGCCACGCGATCAACGTGCTCGACCTGCGCGGCGCCGCCAGGGACGAAGCCACCCTGGGGCCGGCCGTCGCGGACGCCGTCGACCTGTGCGGTGTCCTCTGCGGCGAGCTCGACGAGGCCGAGCGCGCCACGCTGGAGACGGCGGTGCGCGCCACCTTCGAGGCTGTCGAGGCGCCCGTGCTCGGCGACGTCGCCGCCCGGCTGCCTGGCGAGAGCCGGGTTGCGCGCGTGCTGATGCGCTGGGTGCAGGGCAGCCTGGGTCAGCTCTTCAGCCGTCCGACCAATGTCGACCTCGAGGCGCCCATCGTGGTCTTCGGGATGCGCGAGCTGCGCGCCGAGATGGTCGCGCCCGTGCACTACCTGCTGGCCGAGGCGCTGTGGGCGCGGATCAAGGGCCGCGACCGTCGCCGCCTCCTCGTGATCGACGAGCTTGGCCTGCTGTTCGAGGACCCGACGGTGCGCCGCTTCGTCGTGTCGCTGGCCAGGCGCATCCGCAAGTACGACGGCAGCCTGGTCTTCGCCACGCAGAACCCGGGCGATCTTCTCGGCGCTGACGCCGGCGCGGTTGTGGCGACCAACCCCGCCCTCCACTTCTTCGGCGCTCAACGGCCGGGTGAGGCGGCCAAGCTCCAGCAGGCGTTCCACCTCAGCGAGGCGCAGCGGACCGGGCTGGAGATCGCTCAGCGCGGCGAGTTCCTCCTCGCGGCCGGGGCGTCGCGCCTGCCGGTCAGGGTGCAGGCGCCGCCGTGGCAGGCCACGGCGATGGCCCGGTCGCGCGCTCCACCCATTCGTACAATCCAGCTCGATGGGCGGGTCCCAAGCATGCGTTCGGGTCGAGGGCGATCGCCTGGACGTCCTCTGGCCGGCGATGGCCTCCTGCATCGATCTGAAGGCTCGGTGCAGGCTCCGGGACGGAACGGTGCACGAGTCCGCGGGCTGGCGCACGATCGCGGGCTCGGACGAACGGTTCCGAACCGTTTCGGGGCCGCTGGACGTGGAGCTGGAGCTGCAGCCGGAGGATGGCTGCGTGCGCATGCGTGTGGGGGCGACCGCCACCACCGATGTCGACGTGGTCCAGGTCGCGATCACGGCCAGGGCGCGGCTGGTCGGCTCGGACCTGGCCTGGGTGCTCTACAACGGCTACCAGTCCTGGGATCCCGCGGGCCACCTCCCGCTGGCTGGCGCCACCCGGGAGTCGTGGTGGACGATCGGGCTGGCCGACGACGAGGGCGCCGGCATCGCGGCGGCCGCGATCGACGCGCGGTCATGCTGCACCAGGTTCATCTACGCGGACGAGGTGCTGAGCACCGTCTGGTGTGAAGCGGAGATGCTGGAGCCTCTGCCGTCGCTGTTCCGGGCCCGACGGGGGACGGTCTGGCGCAGCGAGGCCGTGCTCCTCTCGGCGGGCCGGGATGTGCGTGCATGCCTCAGCGAACTGCTCCCGCGTTCACCGCGCGCCGCGTCGCCCGCGCCGGTGGGCTGGTTGAGCTGGTACCACTTCGGGCCCTGGGTGCGCCGCGACGACGTGCTCGATAACTCGGACCTCCTGGCGTCGGACGGATTCCGCGACCTCGGGTACCGCCTGGTGCAGATCGACGACGGCTGGCAGGAGACATACGGCGAGTGGCGGCCGAACACGAAGTTTCCGGGGGGGCTCGCTCCACTCAGCGAGGAGCTCGCCCGTCGCGGTCAGGTGCCCGGCCTCTGGATCGCGCCGTTCCTGGTCGGGGTCGCCGCGGACATCGCGATGGAGGCGCCGGACAACTGGTTCGTCATCGACCCGAGCACGGGCCTGCGAGCGGTCGACGAGCGGCACCGGGTGTTCGGTCCGCTCTACATGCTGGACGCATCCAGACCCGCCGTCCAGGCGTACCTGCGAGACCTGTTCGCGGGCTTCTACGACGCCGGCATCCGCTACTTCAAGATCGACTTCCTGTATGCGGGCGCCCGCGGGGGCCTGGCCGCCCTGCGCGCGGGTGTCGAGGCGATGCGCGAGGGCGCGCGAGATGCTCAGCTGGTTGCCTCGGGCGCGCCGCTGCTGCCGGTTGTCGGCCTCGTCGACGGCTGCCGGGTGGGGCAGGACACAGCCACGCCGATCCACGACTTCGAGACCGGCGTCTCCATACCGACGATCTTCGGCGACGAGGTGGTCGCGGTGGCTCGCAACCTGGCTTCCCGCGCCATGCTCCACCGGTGGTTCCTGCTCGATGCGGACATCGCGCTGGTGGGCGGGAACCTTGCGCTGGAGCAGGGCCGGGTGCTGGTCACCGTCGCCGCGCTGTCCGGTGGACCGTTCTTCGCCAGCGACGACCTCCGTCAGCTGCCCCCGGAGCGGCTGGCCCTCCTGACCAATCCCGAGATCCTCGGCCTGGTCGGCGGCGATCCCGCGGTGCCCGACTGGGAGCCTGCCGCCGGCGACCTCCCGGCCACCCACTGGCGGCGCGGAGACGTGCTCGCGGTCTTCAACTGGCGCGCCGAGGCGACCGAGATGGCGGTGCGCGCGCCAGGCGCCAGCGGCGCCCGCGACCTCTGGGCACGGCGGGAGCTGGACGACTTCGAAGATGGCGCCGTGCTGACCGTGCCGGCGTGCGGCGTCCGACTGCTGCGCCTTCGTTAGCCAGCCCGTGGTCGGTGCGGGTCGTCGGACGGTACGCTGTACTCGTGGCCCGCGTACTGCACCACCGCGTTCACGGGTTGCCGAGTGACCGGCTCGAGCGTCTTCATCAGCAGTTCGAGCACCTGGCCGCCCGCCGATCCTGGCGGGGCGATAGGCCGTGGGTGTCCAGCGAACGCTCGACGGGCCTCTTCGAGATGGAGTATTTCAGTCACATCCGCGAGGCCGAAGGCGACT
>DASYBH010000506.1:0-10065 GCA_036500885.1 Candidatus Dormiibacterota bacterium | reverse complement strand
GCCGGGGGCGCACCGAGCTTGCGGCGGAGGCGGCCGACCGTGACCCTCACGGTCTCCGTGAACGGATCGGCATTCGCGTCCCACACCTGCTCGAGCAGGCTCTCCGCGCTCAGCGCGCCCGGCGCCGCCCGCATCAGGGCCTCCAGGACCGCGAACTCCTTGACCGACAGGTCGCACGGCCGCCCGTCCCGGGCGACTGTGCGCCGCAGCGGGTCGAGCTCCACTCCGGCCACTCGGAAGACGCGGGGGTGTGCAGTCGGCAGCCGTCGGGCCAGCGCCCGCACCCTGAGCACCAGCTCCGGGAAGTGGAACGGCTTGGCAAGATAGTCGTCGGCCCCCAGCCCCAGGCCGGCCACGCGGTCCCAGGGGGAGTCGGCCGCCGTCAGCATGAGGACCATTGACGGCCGCTCGCCCTCGGCGATCATGCGGCAGATGGTGTCGCCGTCCAGCTTCGGGAGGTCGCGATCGAGGACGACCACGTCGTAGGGATCGACCTTGATCTTCATGCTGGCCTCCAGCCCGTCGTAGGCGACGTCGACGGCCATCCCCTGGTCGCGCAGGCCCTCGGCGATGTCGTCCGCCAGCTCTGGCACGTCCTCGACGACCAGGACCCTCATCCTGACGCTCCGGCCACCGGCAGCACGATCGTCACCAGCAGGCCGCCCTCGGACCGAGCCTGGAGGTGTAGTGCGCCGCTGTGAGCGGCGGCGATCGCCGCTACGATCGAGAGCCCGAGGCCGAAGCCGTTCCCCGAGCCCGTCCGCGCCGCGCCCAGCCGCCGGAAGGGCTGGCCCAGCGCTTCGACCTCGCGCTCAGTGAGCAGCCGCCCGCCGCTCTCCACGACCAGCTCAGCCGTGGCACCGTCCCACCGGGTCATGACGCGGACCCAACCCCGCGGCTGGTTGTGACGCACCGCGTTGTCGATGACGTTCGCGACCATCCGCGAGATCAGCACCTCGTTCCCTGAGATTGGTGCGGCGCACAGCTCCCGCCGCACCATGAGGCCCCGGCTGGCGATGGCCTCGGCTCGCTCCTCGAGGGCCGCGGCGGCGACCCGATCGAGTGCGACGATCACCGGGCACGGCACGCTGCCGTGCTGCGCTTGGGCCAGCACCAGGAGGTTTTCGAGGAGGTGTTCGGCTCGGTCCAGCCCCCTCCGGACCTTGTTCGCGAGGATGGTCACCTCCGGCGGCCGCGGGTCGGGTTTGGCGGTCGCGACGTCGACCGATGTCCGGATCATCGCGAGCGGGGTCCGAAGCTCGTGCGAGGCGTTGGCGACAAAGCGACGCTGGGCCCCGAACGCCTCCTCCAGCCGGCCCAGCAATCCGTCTATCGTGTCGGCCAGCTCCCTCAGCTCGTCGTCGGGGCCCCGCATGGCGATGCGCTCGTTGAGGTTGCGGTCGGAGATCCGCCGGGTGGTGGCCGTGATCGTCCGCAGCGGCCGGAGCACGCGGCCGGCGACGACCCAACCGAGCCCGAGAGCGGGGCCGGCCATGAGGGCGAGGGCGATTGCCTCCCCGGGCAGGATCAAGCGAATGGGAGGACGAGTATCAGCGCCCCGACCGGGCGTGGCTCGGACTTCCCCTGCTGCTGGGAGGTCTGGGATATGGATGATCCCCGGCAGCCGGAGCACGGAGTAGTTGATGGCCAGGGCCGTCGCCCCCGACAGGATGAAGAGCCCCGCGTACGTGAGCGTCAGGCGCAGGCGCACGGTCGGCCTGGGAAGGGGGATCCGCGAGATCACGTCGCCGAGCCAGTTGGGCATCTTCCCCCATGGTGATCGATCTCGACCGAACACCGAGCGAACAGGCTCTGTTCGATCCCTGTTCGCGGTGGGCTCGTACAACCGCAGGCCATGCTCACATCAATTCCTCGTCTTCGCGGGGCCATCGTCGTCATTGCCCTAGCGGCGATGACGGCCGCCTGCGGCGCCACCAACCCGTACGCGTCCTCGCCCGGCGCCTCCAGCGCCAGGGACCAGTTGGTCAAGTTCGCGCAGTGCATGCGCGCGCACGGCGTCAACGTATCCGACCCCAACGCCAACGGCGATTTGACCCAACCCGCGCCGTCGGGCGGCCCGGACCCTCAGCAGGTCGCTCAGACCTACTGCAGGCAATACGCGCCCAACGGCGGCCAGCCACCACCACCGCCGAACGCCCAACAGCTCGACAAGGCCGTCAAGTACGCCCAGTGCATGCGCCAGCACGGCATCAACCTGCCCGACCCGGACAGCAACGGCAGCTCTGAGATAACCAGGAGCAGCGGCATCGATCCCAATTCGACGCAGTTCCAGCAGGCGCAGCAGGCCTGCAAGCAGTACGCGCCCGGCAGCGGCACGGCTGTGGGAGGGTAGACGACTCGATGGTCATGTCGGGCTCCCGCATACGCACGGCCCTCGTCGTCACCACCGTGGCGGCGATGACGGCCGCCTGCGGCGCCCCCAATCCCGTTCGCGTCGTCCTCGCCCAGCACCGCCATCGCCAGCGACCAGGCCGAGTACGCCCAGTGCATGCGCCAGCACGGGATCAACGTGCCCGACCGCAGCCCACGTGCAGGGCATCAGTGGCAGGCAGCTGTCGCCCGGCGTCGACCGCAACTCGCCGCAGTGGCAGCAGGCCTGGCAGTGCCGCCTGCAGTACCTGCCCGGGGCCGGCAGCCAGACCGGAGGGTGAGGAGACATCGTCGTGAGCAGCCTTCGCAACAAACTCCTGCTCATCGTGGCCCTCGTCGCGGGCGGGGCCGGCCTCGCCGGGGCGCTCCTTCATGGCCGCCCCGGCCCGGCGCCGGCCGCCGCCTCGCTCGACACCGCCGTCACCACGGCCACCGTGACCCGGCAGACGCTGCTCGACACCTTCCAGGCCACGGGCACGGTCGGCTACTCCGGCACGTACGCCGTCCTCAACCAATACTCGCCCCCAGCCTCGGCCGCCACGCTCACGCAGCTCCAGGACGCGATCAACGCGGCCCAGCAGAACCTGGCCGACGTCCAGGCGGCGATCAACGTCAACAATCAGCAGGACGCCAACGCGATCTCCGCCGACCAGTCCCAGCTCGCGTCCGACCAGCAGTCGCTCAACACCGCCAAGGCCCAGAACAACACCACCGCCATCACCACGTCCACGACGGCCGTCGCCAACGACCAGAAGCAGTTGACCACCGATCAGAACAAGCAGCAGACCGACCATGTCGCCAACCAGGCCAAGCTGCACGCCGCACAGCAGGCCGTCACCACCGCGCAGGACAACTACAACAAGACAGTCACGCCGGGCGGCGGTGGCGGCAGCTCCCAGGGCGGAGGCGGCGGCTCGTCCGGCGTCTACACCGCGCTGGCTGCCGCCGGCCAGACGATCAGTCGCGGCCAAACGGTCTACGCCGTGAACGGCCGGCCCATCCCCCTTTTCTACGGCAGCGTCCCGCTGGCCCGTCAGCTCACGACCGGCGTCAGCGGCGACGACGTGAAGGAGCTGGAGGACAACCTGGTCGCGCTCGGCTACGGCAGCGGTCTGACCGACGACGGCAACTTCAAGAGCGCCGACGCGACCGCCGTCAAGCGCTGGCAGGCCGCGCTGGGCGTGAGCCAGACCGGCGTCGTCGATCCCGGCGAGGCCGTCGTCCTGCCGGGCGCGCTGCGCGTCTCCGCGGTGAAGGTCAGCCTCAACGCCTCCACGCAGAGCGGGGCGGACGTCATCGATGGCACCTCGCCCAACCACGTGGTGTCCGTCGCCCTCGACGCCCGCCAGCAGACGATGGCGCAGGTCGGTGCCGCGTGCCGCGTCGTTCTGCCCGACAGCAGCAGCGTCAACGGGAAGATCACCGACGTCGGCACGGTGGCGACCACCACGGGGACCGGCGCCAGTCAGACGACGACCGTCCCCGTCACGGTCGTCCTCGCCGACGACTCCAGGGCGGGAAAGCTCGACGCGGCGAGCGTGACCGTCAACATCACCCGGACGTCGCGCCAGAACGTGCTCACCGTCCCGATCGCCGCGCTGCTGGCGCTGCCCGGCGGCGGCTACGCGGTGGAGACGGCGAGCACCCACCGGCGGATCCCGGTCCAGACCGGCATCTACTCCAACGGCCTGGTCGAGATCTCCGGATCGGGCCTGGTCGAGGGCATGCAGGTGGTGGCACCGTCGCTGTGAACGTCCTCGAGCTGATCGACGTGACCAAGACGTATCCGGGCGATCCCCCGGTCTGGGCGCTGCGCGGGATCGACCTCGCGGTTCGACAGGGCGAGATGCTGGCGATCGTCGGCCGCTCCGGCTCGGGCAAGTCGACCCTCCTTCACGTCATGGGGACACTCGACACCGTGACCTCCGGGGCCGTCCGCATCGCCGGTCAGGACGCTTCCCGGCTGGACGACCGGCAGCTCTCGGCGCTCCGGGCGCGCCGCATCGGCTTCGTCTTCCAGCAGTTCTTTCTGCTCGACGGGATGTCGGTGCTGGACAACGCCGCCGACGGACTGCTCTACAGCGGCGTGCCCCTCCGGCAGCGCCGGGCCGCCGCCCGCCAGGCGCTCGAGCGGGTGGGCCTGGGCCACCGCCTGTCCCACAAGCCGGCCCAGCTCTCGGGCGGCGAGCGCCAGCGGGTCGCGATCGCGCGGGCGGTCGTGCACCGACCGGCGATCATCCTCGCCGACGAGCCGACCGGGAACCTGGACTCGGCCTCGGGCGCCTCACTGCTGAGCCTGCTCGGCGAGCTCAATCACGAGGGCGCCACCATCGCGATCATCACCCACGACCGCGACGTGGCGGAGGCGACGCCCCGGCAGGTCGAGATCGAGGACGGTCGGATCGTCCGCGACGCGAGGAGGACATGATCAGAACGACGCGGTCCGCCAGCCGGGTCCATCCGCCCGAACTGCTTCGTCTCGGCTCGATGGGCCTGCGCACCCGCCGCCAGCGGGCCTCGCTCTCCGCCATTGGCATTGCCATCGGCATCGCGGCGATGGTCGCCGTGCTCGGTGTCTCGGCGTCGTCGCAGGCCAATCTGCAGGCCGAGCTGGCCCAGCTCGGCACCAACCTGCTGACCGTTACCCCTGGCAACACCCTGTTCGGCCAGACCGCCACCCTGCCCAACACGGCGCCGGCGATGATGCGGCGCCTCGGCTCCGTCCAGGCGGTCTCGGCCACCGCGGCCATCCAGAACGTGACGGTGCGGCGCTCGGACCAGATCCCGCTCAGCAACACGATGGGGCTGACCGTCCGCTGGTGCGACACCAGCCTGCTCAGCACCCTGCGCGGCTCGGTGTACCGCGGGCAGTGGTTCAACGCCGCCACAGAGCAGTATCCCGCGGTCGTGCTGGGCTGGGTCGCAGCCCGGCGACTGGGGGTCGTCGACCTGGACCAGCCGACGCAGGTGTACATCGGCGGGGCCTGGTACACCGTCCTCGGCGTGCTGCGCTCGTTCCCGCTGGCCCCGGAGATCGATCGCTCGGCGCTGATCGGGCTGCCGGACGCCGAGAAGCAGTTCCTCGCCAGCGACTCGCCAGATAACGTGTACGTGCGCACCGACCCCAATCAGGTGCTGACCGCCTCGAGCGTGTTGCCCCGGGCAGCCAACCCGCAGCGTCCGGACGAGGTCAAGGTCAGCCAGCCGTCGAACGCGCTCACCGCCGAGCTGCTGGTGCAGGGCACGTTCACCTCGCTGTTCCTGGGCCTGGGGGCGGTGGCGCTGCTGGTCGGCGGCGTCGGGATCGCCAACGTGATGGTGATCTCGGTGCTCGAGCGCCGCTCGGAGATCGGGCTGCGCCGGGCGCTGGGCGCGACCCGCGGCCTGGTCGCGGTGCAGTTCCTGGCCGAGTCGCTCCTGCTCTCCTTGCTGGGCGGCCTGGGCGGCCTGGCGCTGGGCTCGGCCGCCACGTGGGCCTACGCGCTGGTGAACCGACTGCCGGCGGTGGTGCCGCCGGCGGCGGCGGCGGGCGGGCTGGGCGCGGCTCTCCTGATCGGCGCCATTGCCGGCCTGTACCCCGCCAACCGCGCCGCCCGCCTGGCCCCGACGGAGGCGCTGCGCACGGTCTGACTCACTCACGTCCGCCGTGCCTGGTCGAGCTCGCGCGCCAGGTCATCGACCCGACGCCGGATCTCGTCCCTGGTCACCCGGATCTCCTGGAGCGGCCTCCCCCTGGGATCGGGCAGGTCCCAGTCGAGGTAGCGCTTGCCGGGAACGTAGGGGCACTCGTCGCCGCAGCCCATGGTCACGATCAGGTCGGCCCACTGCGAGAGCTCGGTCGTCAGGCGCTGCGGCGTCCTTCCGCTCAGGTCCAGGCCCAGCTCGCGCATCACCTCGACCACCTCGGGATGCACGCGCTCGGCCGGGGTGGTCCCGGCGGAGGCGGCCTGGTGGCGCCTGCCGGCTGCCTGCTCGAAGAGCGCCTGGCTCATCTGAGACCGGCCGGCGTTGTGCAGGCAGACGAAGAGCACGTTGGCCATCAGCCGGTCACGTGGACACAGGCTTGCGAGCGCGGATCGAGGCGCTTCCGATGGCGCCGGGCAGGCCCGCCACCCCCTGCTCGCCGGTGATCTCGATCTCGGGCGACTCGAAGCCGGCCTCGGCGAGCAACTGGCGGTAGTCCTCGACGGGGATGGTGCCCGCGATGCAGCCGGTACGGGCGTCGAGATCCCGCTTCACCACATGCGGCAGCGGCCGCAGAAGGCGTCAGCGGGCGACCATGTCTCCCAGGGGCAGCCGCGTCCGGTTGCGGTGCGACTCCACCTCGCGCGTCGCCGGCAGCGGCCCGCTGACGGTCCAGTAGCGCTGCCCGGCGACCAGCAGGTCCTCGGCGGGGAAGCGGGTGATGACCTCGCAACCGTCCCTGGTCACGACCAGCTGCTCCTCGATCCGCGCCGCCGACCAGCCGTCGGTCGAGGGCCAGAAGGTCTCGAGCGCGAAGCACATGTTCTCCTCGATCACCTGTGGATGGTCGAGCGATACCAGCCGGCTGAAGATCGGCTTCTCCCAGTGCGAGAGCCCGCAGCCGTGCCCGAACTGCAGTGCGAAGGCAGCCTCCTCGTCGGGGAACCCGAACTCGGCCGCGCGGGGCCAGATGGCCGCCACCTCGCCGGTCGTGACGCCGGGGCGGATCATCGAGATCGCCTCGTCCAGCATCGCGCGGCAGCGCCTGTAGGCGTCCACCAGTGCCGGCGACGCGCTGCCGACCGCGAACGTGCGGTAGTAGCAGGTGCGGTAGCCGTTGAACGAGTGGATGATGTCGAAGTAGGCGGGATCGCCGGGACGCAGCATCCGGTCGGTGTAGACGTGGGGGTGCGGGTTCGCGCGCTCGCCGGTGATGGCGTTGATGCCCTCGATCAGCTCCGAGCCGTGGTCGAAGAGCAGCTTGGAGACGAGGCCGACGCACTCGTTCTCCCTGATGCCGGGGCGCAGGTGCTCGTAGAGGTGGTCGTAGGCCGCGTCGACCAGCGCGCAGGACGCCGACAGCAGCGTGATCTCGTCCTGCGTCTTGATCATGCGGACGTTCTGCATCAGCTGCTGGCCGTCGACGACCTCGATCCCCTCGGCCTGGAGGGCGAAGAGGACGGGGGGCTCGACGATGTCCACGCCCAGCGGCTGGCCGCGCAGCCCGCGCCGCTCCAGCTCGACCCGGATCTTCTTCGCCACGTCCTCTGCCCGGCCCTGCTCCGGCGAGAACGAGCCCCGCATGGTCGAGATGCCGGCCCGCGACCGCTTCTCGCCCAGCCAGGGGCTGTACAGCGCGTGGTGGCGCGCCGCGGAGCCGAAGTCCCACATGATCGGCTCGCCGTCCTCGCCCTCGCCCTGCGGGAGCAGGCAGAAGCGAGCGGCCTTGTCGAGTGCCCAGGTGCCGATGTGGGTCGCCGTGATGTACCGGATGTTGTTGAAGTCGAAGCACAGCAGCGCGCCCATCTCCGACTGCCGCAGCGCCTGCGTGGCGCGCTCCAGCCGCTGCCTGCGCAGGCGGTCGAAGTCGACGCGCGCCTCCCAGTCCACTCCCATCGACCCGAAGGTCTGCGTCATCCTGCTCATAGCCTGTCCCCCTTCAGGTCCTCAGGCGCGCTCGCCATTGACCCCAGCCATCATCGCCAGCACCTTGAAGAGGACAGCGAAGTCCTGCTCGGCCAGGCCCATGCCGCGCGCCGCCGTGAGCAGCTCGTTGGTCACGGCCGTGGTCGGCAGCGGCACGTCGAACTGGCGCCCGGCCTCCAGGGCCAGCAGCAGATCCTTCTGCATCATGTCGACGTCGAACATCACCTCGTCCAGCTGGTCGAGGACGTACGGCGCACGATACCTGACCATCGGGGAGGCGATCACCGAGTTGGTCAGCACCTCGACCGCCGTCTCGCGCGCGATCCCCCCCTTCTCCGCCAGCAGCACCGCCTCGCTGAAGGCGAGCATCTGCACGGCCAGGCCCAGGTTGGTCGCGATCTTCATCAGCACGGCCTGGCCGTTGGGACCGACGTGGGTGACCCGCGGCCCGATGTCGCGGAGCACCGGCTCGACGCGGGCGAAGGTGGCGGCATCGCCACCCACGATCACCGAGAGCGTTCCCTCGACCAGGGTGACGACGCTGCCCGAGACGGGCGCGTCGAGCATCCGTGCGCCGGCCAGGTGCACCCGGTCGGCCAGCTCGCGGCTGGCGGCCGGGCTCACCGTCGACATGTCGACATAGACCTTGCCCGGACCGAGTCCGGCGAGAATGCCGTCGTCGCCGCCGGTCACGGCTCGCAGCGCCCCCGTGTCGGTGACCATCGTGAAGGTCATCTCGCAGCGCTCGGCGACCGCGCGCGGGCTCTCGCCCCAGCGCATCCCCTTCTCGACGAGCCAGTCGGCCTTCGAGCGAGTGCGGTTCCAGCCGGTGACCGAGCGGCCCGCGGCGAGCAGCCGTTCGACCATCCGCCCGCCCATCGTCCCAAGCCCGACGAATCCAATCCCCCCCTGAACCCCCGGGGGGTCAGGGGAGGCAAGTCGTCTTCCTTCTCTATCGGTATCGGTCATCCACGACCCCGGCACTTCAGCATCTACGGCCTGCGGCTCGAATTGACATGGTCAGAAGCTCAGCTTAGGATCGAGCAATCGTTTGTGCAAACCCTGACCTCGGCTAGCGGCGCAATCCTGATCCGGGTCGAACAGGCCTCGAAGCGGTTCGCGAACGGCGTCCAGGTCCTGGATGGGCTCGATCTGGCCGTGCGGGAGGGCGAGACACTCTGCATCCTCGGGCCCTCCGGGTGCGGCAAGACGACGCTGCTCCGAGCGCTCCACGGCCTGATCCCGCTCGATGGGGGGCGCATCCAGGTCGCGGGCGAGACGGTCGCGCGGCCGCGGCGGGACGTGGCCATGGTCTTCCAGCACTTCGGGCTCTTCCCGTGGAAGACGGTCGTCCAGAACGTGGCCTACGGCGTGGAGCTGGCCGGCATCGCCGAGGCCGAGCGCCGCGAGCGCGTCGCCCGCTACGTCCAGATGGTCGGTCTGCAGGGGTTCGAGCGGTCGTACCCCCACCAGCTCTCGGGAGGGATGCGGCAGCGGGTCGGGCTGGCCAGGGCGCTCGCGCTCGAGCCGCGCGTGCTGCTCATGGACGAGCCTTTCGGAGCCCTCGACGCGCAGACGCGCGAGCAGCTGCAGGACGAGCTGCTGGGGATCTGGCAGCACGTCAGCAGAACGATGGTCTTCATCACTCACTCGATCGAGGAGGCGATCGCGCTCGGCGACCGGGTGGCGGTCCTCTCCCCGCGCCCCGCGCGCGTCCGCGAGCTCGTCGACATCGCCATCCCCCGTCCGCGGACGGTCGAGCAGGTGATCGAGCACCCATCCTTCGTCGAGCTCCGCGAGCGCTGCTGGCGGCTCCTGCGCTCGAAGGCGGCCTGATGCACACGAGCGAGATCCAGGAGTCCCCGGCGGCGGTCGCCCCGGTCGCGCGCCCCAGGCGCCTGCTCGGCTGGCCGCGCTCGGCGCGGGAGTGGCTGGTGCGCGCCGCCTCCGTCGTGGTGGTGCTGGCGGCATGGCAGCTCTACGCGCCCCACGTGAACCCGATCTTCCTGCGCCCTCCCTCGGCGGTCGTCCGGTCGTTCGCCGACCTGCTCCAGGACGGGACCC
>DASYBH010000505.1:0-14083 GCA_036500885.1 Candidatus Dormiibacterota bacterium | reverse complement strand
GGCGTCAGGTTGCCGGTCTTCATGGAGCGAGATTGTACAACGTTCGCGTTCCCGCCACCAAATGCTGTACGCTATTCGACACCATGTCGCCAACCACTGGACTTAGGGCGGATGCGAGTTAGATTGAACTCGGGAGGGGTGCTGTCGAGGGGGTTGGTGCCCCGCGAGGGATTCGAACCCCCGACCTACTGCTTAGAAGGCAGCTGCTCTGGTCCTCTGAGCTAGCGGGGCGCGCCGAGCGACTCAGGGCCCGGCACCAGGCCGCGGCCGGCGTCCGCGAGCGCCGCTCGATGCGGGTCATCCTACCCTGGCCGCGGACCAGCCGTCCGAGCGCCGCCGCGCCACGGGCGCCCAGCCGCCAGGCCGGGCACCCGCCCCGCGCTCAGCCGCCGGCGGTCAGTGGATGTACTTGCGGAACCACTCCACGGTCGCCACCCACGCCGCCTCCGCCTGGATAGCGTTGTAGCGCTGCCCGGTGTCGTTGTGGAAGGCGTGGCCCACGCCCGGGTAGACCATGACCTGGTGCGGCTGGCCGCCGGGCTTGGCTCCCGCCTCGGAGAGCGCCGCGTCCATCTGGACCCTCGTGGCCGTGATCGCCGTGTCCAGCTCGGCGTAGATCGCGAACACCGCCGCCTTCGTGCTCGCCAGGTTCGTGATGTCAGGGGGCTTGGGGCCGTAGAACGGCACGGCCGCCTTGAGCGTGGCGCCCGCGTCCAGCGTGTTCCACACCATGCCGCCCCCGAAGCAGAAGCCGGTGATCCCCACCTTGTCGCCGACCCCGGTGGCCCGGAGCGCCGACAGCGCCTGCATCAGGTCCGAGACCATGTCCGGGACGGCCCGCTTGGCCAGCGCCGCACCGTAGGCGGCCTGGTCGCTGAGCTTGTCGGAGCCGCCGTCCCGCGTGAGGAGGTCGATCGACAGTCCCGTGTAGCCGGCCGTGGCCACGCGGCGCACCACGTCCTTGATGTGCGGCAGCAGCCCGCGATTCTCGTGCACGACCAGGATGCCCCCCGCCGGCTTGCCGGTCGCGGGCCGGGCGGCGTAGCTGGTCAGGGCCACCCCGTCCTGACCCTTGACCGCCAGCGTCAACTCCTTGATGCGAGGATCGGTCGGCTGCACGGTGATGCCGTCCGTGGTCGGCGCGGCCGGCGGCGTCGCGTAGGGCTGCGGGGTGCTGGACGTGCGCGAGACGGGGGCGGCCGGCGTCCCCGATGGCACGCTGCCGCAGCCCATGGCCGTCAGGATGGCGGTCGTGGCGGCCAGGCTGCCGGTGATCAGCGTGACCCGGCGCAGCAGCTCGCGCCGGCTGATGATCCCGTCGTTGAAGTCCTCGACGTGCTCCTCGAGCACATAGCGTTCGAAGTCAGTCATCCCCTGTGCTCCTCTCCTCCACCTACTGCAGCGGAAACGGCGGTTGCCACCACGCGGGCAGGCCCTCGACCTCGATCGAGGACACCCACTTGACCCACCAGAAGCCACGCCGGTTCGGCGCCACCAGTCGCGCGGGCGAGCCGTGGTCCGCGCTGAGCGGGCGGTCGCCGAGGCGCGTCGCCAGCAGGAGCCCCGGCAGGTCGTGGACCGCGAAACGCCGGTCGTACCCGGTGTGCGAGACGACGCGCACGCTCGCGGCGGCGCCGGCATCCGGGATCAGCCGGCTCAGCAGGATGCCCGACCAATCCTGCTCGGACCAGAACCCGCCGGTGCAGTCCAGCACGGCCCGCCGCCGGTCATCGAAGCGCAGCAGCTCGGCATACGTCCATTCGCGAATACCGGCCGGTGTTACGACGCGCAGCCTCCAGCGGTCGGGATCGATCGCCGGGATCGGGTCGAGCAGCCACGAGCTGACGGGCATGAGCTCGGGATCGAACGAGCCCACCTCGTAGGAGCCGGTGAAGCGGCGGGCCGCGCCCGGCAGCCCTGTCGCCCGTACCGCCAGCTCGCTGGCCGCGTAGCCGGCGCCGGCCACCGCCACCAGGGCGCCGGCCCGCAGCAGGTTGCGGCGGGACAGGTCCACACGCCGGGGACGCGCCGGGCGGGCCACCACGTGCCACACCACGAAGGGCAGCGCGGCGATCGCGGCGCCGACGTGCAGCTCCATCGCCGTGTAGGCGCCCCACCACCGGAGCAGGCCCGTGGAGTGGAGGAGGCCGCCCACCAGGGACGCAATCACCAGGACGGCCAGCGTCAGCGACGCCCAGCGGCCCGGTCGCGGCCGCCGGAGCCCGCGGCGGGCGACGATCGACTTCCAGGGCAGGAGCGCGACGATGGCGAAGCCGCCGAGCGCGTGGACCACCAGCGACAAGCGCGCCGGCGCCGTGCCGGAGGAGAACGCGAGCCAGCCGGTGGCGAACGCCACCGCCAGGAGCACGAGCAGGGCGAGATTGGTCCGCCGCCCCATGAGCCCGTCGATTATCCCGCCGGCACGCGGATCACACTCGTCACGAGTTCACGCGGGCCGGCTCGAGCGCGACCTCGGTGGGCGCCCTGCGCGACAGGCGATCTACGATATCTGCCTCGATGGCCAGTGCGTCCGGCCCCGTTGCATCCGGCCTTCCGCTCCTGCCGCCGGTGCCCTCGGGGCCCGAGCCAATGTTTCGCGCGCGCGGGCTCGCCGCGCTGATCGCCGCTCTCGACAACGCGATCATCACCCATCACGCGCCGGCGGGCGACGCCATCATCGTGGTGGTGGGCGGGCGGGTGCTGGACGCGATCGCCGTCCCCGCGGGCCGGCCGCCGCTGGTCGGCCTGGAGGCGCTCAACGCGCTCGGACCGGCCGACACCGCCAACCTGCACACCGCGACCGTCGAACGGCGCCTTGCCGTCGGGCTGCCCAGCTACTGGCGCGAGGCCGACCGCCTGCCGCCCATCTCGGCACACTGGGTCGACGGCCCCCGCATGATCGAGGCGATCATCCGGCCCGGGCGCCGCGGGGCCGTCGTGCTGCGCGCACCGGACGACCTCGGCATCGTCCTCTTCGACGAGAACGGCCTGATCGCGGCCTACAGCCAGGCGCGGCCCGAGCCGGGCGGCCTCGCGTCGCTCGCGGCCATCCTCGCCAACGGCGACACGATCATCCATGGCAGAATAGCCGACGCCTCCGGGCAGCCTGGCCGCCTCCCGCAGCCCCAGGAGGAGCGCGTGGCCGCGCTGCCCGATTCGATCGAACGCTGTCGGGGAGAGATCCTGCGAATGGCTCAGTCGACGCTCCATCTGCACGTGGAACCAGTTGCGGCGCGCTTCCGCGCGGCGCCGGCCACCCCGCAGGGTCTGCTCCACGCCGCGGAGGAGGTACGGGGGATTCGGACGCGGCTGATCAGCTCGACGACCATGAGCTCCATCGCGGAGCAGGCCGAGCGGATCGTGCGCGCCGCCTCTCGGGGGAACTGACCGGCCCGGGTCGCATTGTCCGTCTTTTGTCCGCCTCGGCGGTCGATACTGGCGACATGCGATGCCATTCGGAGCACGTGGAGTCGGGGATGCGAGTGTACGAGAGCGGCCAGGCTTTGGTGGAGTTCGCCATGGTGGTCGGGCTCTTCCTGATGTGCCTCCTGGGCGCGACGTCCGCGTCCGTCTACACGATTCAGCGGTCCGCCGCGGTCACCGGCGTCGCCGCCGGCGCCCGAGTCGCGGCGGGCGGCACGCTCGGCTCGGTGGGCGCCAACACGCCCAACCTCGCGGGGGCCACGCCGGCCGTCGCCAGGATCGTGAGCCCCGTCCTGATCGGCACGCACATTCGGCAGATCGAGCCCGCGCGGGACTGCCCGCCGTGGAGCGCGATCCCGCCCGGCGAGATCGACATCTGCGCCGTGCAGACCGCCGGCGTCGTGACCGTTCGCCTCCGCGGCCGGCCCGCGACCGCCATCTCGATCCCCGGCCTCGACTGGTCGCTCGACCTCGTCGCCGAGGTCCACGCGGTGACGTTCACCGCATGACTCGAGGAAGACGACCTGCCCCCCCGGCAGATGAGGGTGAAGGTAGGATGGACCACGCCCGGCGCGGCCAGCGCGGGCAGGCGCTGCTGGAGACCGCCATCACGATCCCGCTGATGCTCGTCCTCCTGCTCGGCTTCCTGGCCGTGCTGGTCAGGGTCGAGGCGCAGCTCGAGCTCGACGCCGCCACCAGCCTGGCGGCCGCCGCCGCGGTCGCCGCGCCCGCCGGCAGCTCGCTCAGCGCGGAGTACGCACGGCAGACCTGGACCGGCACGCTCCGCCAGTACTCCTACCTCCGGCCGGGCCGGCTCGACGGCTGTTCCGCCTACGAGCCCGGGCAGCCGGTGACCTGCCGCGGCTCCGCGCTCCTCGACTACCGGGAGACACCCATGGGGCTGGTGGTCCCCTACCCGTTTCACATCGAGTCCGCGGCCACCGCGCGGAGCTCGACCTACCGGTCACGATGACGTGCGCCGCGACCAAGGAAGACGACTTGCCCCCCCTGACCCCCCGGCCGATGAGGGGGGGAGTAGAGGACAGACGCTGGTGATATTCACGCTCGTGCTCGCGCTCTTCTTCGTGGGGATGCTCGCCCTTGTCGCCGACCTGGGCGCACTCTTCGTCGCGTACAACCGCGTCGACGACGGCGCGCTCCTGGCGATCCAGTCCGGCGCCTCCGCCATCGACGAGGGGTCGTTCTACACCGGACGCCTGCGGCTCGACGCGACCGCGGCCAGGCAGCGCTGCGAGGACTCCCTCGCCGCCGCGCACCTCGATGGGCGGTGCAGCGCCGATGCCCGATCGGTCACCGCGGACGTCCACCAGCTGGTCACCCTCCCGGTGCCGCTGCTCGGCCTCATGGCGCCCGTCCACGTCACGAGGTCGGCGCAACCGGCCTTCGGCGGCGGGTCGGCGGTGACGACCACGTGATCCGCCGCCAGCTCGTGGGAGCCGCGCTGACACTGGTCGTGATCGCCGTGATCGGCCTCCTCTACCTCCAGGCGGTCGCCCAGTCCCGCGCCACGCGAGACGCCTGGATGCTGACCCACGACGTCGTCGCCGGCGCCCTCCTCGGGGACGGCGACGTCAAGCACATCCGGATTCCGGCCGCCGGCGACCAGTTCGCGCTCCTCGACGGCACCCCCGTGCACCGGCGGGCCTCCCACCGCATGGGCGCGCAGACCCTGCTCTCGGCAGACGACCTGCTCGGCGACGACATGGTCCAGGTGCCGGTCTCGGTCCGAGCGGTCCCCGGAGTGGCCGCCGGCGACACGCTCGACGTGTACGCCGTCGCCGGCACGCGCACCGTGCTCGTCGGCCGGCGCCTGGTCGTCATCGGCGCCGGCAACCCGATGACCGTCCTCGTCTCGGCCGCCGACGAGCCCGACTGGGTCGCCCTGGAGGCGAACAACGTGTCGCTCTTCGCCGCGAAGAGCTCCGGCGTCGGCGTGCCGCCGAACGCCGGGGTGGCCGTGAACGATGCCATCGCCAGCCTCTCCGGCGTATCTCAGACCGGCCCGGTGCTGAGCAGCGGCCCACCGGTCACGCCGCCGGCGGCCAGCCCGAGGCCGTCGCCCAGATGAGCACCGTGGTCAGCGTCGTCACCACCAAGGACGGCCAGGGCTCGACCAGCTTCGCGCTCAGCCTGGCCTGGGCCGCCGCCGAGCAGCGCCGGGTGCTGCTCGTCGACGCCGACATGTCGGGCACCGGCACCCTCGCCGACGCCATCGCGCTGGACTTCGGCGGACTGGGCATCGGCAACCTCTTCGGCACGCAGGCGATCTCCTCCGCGCTGCTGGAGCAGCAGGCGGTCGCCGTCGGCGCCCGTCCACGACTGCGCGTCGTCGCGGGGCTGCAGGGCTTCAGCGGGCCGGGCGTGGCTGAGCTCCTGCCCCGGCTGGTGCCCGCCCTCCGTTCCGTGCCCGACGAGCTGGTGGTTCTCGACCTCGGCGCCGCGCTCGCCCACCCCGGCCAGGAGTCGCCGCGGCGCACCGCGGAGGCGATCGCCCAGGCGTCGCAGCGCGTGTTCGTCGTCATGCACGACAGCCCCGCCCGCCTCGTGAAGTCCATCCAGGTCCTCAGGGCCGCCCAGCTGCCGCAGGCGGAGCTGGTCGTGTACGAGACGCGCCGCGGCGCGCTGCGCGAGCAGATGCGCCGCGCGCTGACGGAGCACCTGCCCGGCGTCCGCATCGGCACGGTGCTGCCGTGGGACGAGCGGCGGGCCAGCCGAGCTGAGGACGCGGCGCTTCCCGTCCCGGCGCCGGGCATCCTGCAGGCGCTCAGGCTCCACGCCCCGGAGGCACCGGCCAGAGCGCCGGCCGCCCGGGAGACGCGATGAGCACCGCCACCCGCCACGCCACGCGCCCGGGGGCCACGCCCGAGCTGGACACGATCGACTGGCCGGAGCTCCCGGACGGCGTCCGCGACCTCGCCCTGCGTCTCACGCAGCTCATCGACGAGAGCCGCCGGATGAGCGGCCTGCCGGCATCGGTGCGCGATGAGGAGGCGCTGGCCGGCGGGGTCGCCGCCCTCGTCGACCGCGTGATCGAGTCGCCCGTCCGTTTCGGGGTCCAGCCCATGACCCAGGAGCGGCTGCGCACCGACCCCTCGTTCCGCCAGGCTGTCATCGATGCGACGCGGGTGCGCGCCTCGCGGCTCTGGCCCCTGTCGCGTCTCCTCTACATGCTGCCCGGCCTGGAGGAGGTCCACTGCTTCCGCCACGATAGCTGGGTGGTCACCGCTGGCGGCCAGAAGGCCCTGCTCCACAACGCCGGCAACCCGTTCGGCAGCGACGAGGAGGTGGTCGCCTTCTTCCGCGACCGCGCGCTGGGCCTCGTCGGAGTGGTCGGCGCCACGCAGCTCACCGACGGCGCCCCGGTCGCCGAGGCCACGATCGGCGGCGTGATGCGCCTGATCGTGGCGATCAAGCCGGCGGTCTCGGGCGACGCCAGCGTGCAGGCCACCATCCGCGTCTCGGCGGCGATCGCCACCCGCACCCTCGACGACTACGTCCGCCAGGGCGTGATGCCGCCCGGCGTGGCGGCCTTCCTCGGCGCCTGCGTGGAGGGTCGCGCCAGCATCCTCATCGCGGGCGGCACCGCCACCGGCAAGACCACGCTGATGCGCGTCCTGGCCGGCATGATCCCGGACCACGAGACGGTGGTGGTCATCGAGGACAGCGCCGAGCTCCACCTGGAGGCGGACCGCGGCGACGGCCCGATCGACCACACCACCGGACGCCGCCTGCCCCGCCCCTGGGTGCCGCTCTGCGTGAACCTGTGCACCGTGCCACCCGTCATGCGCGGCGACGCCGGGATCACCATGCGCGACCTGGTCAGGGCCGCGCTCCGCTTCCGGCCCGACCGGATCCTGCTCGGGGAGTCGCGCGGCGCCGAGATGGCCGACGTGTGCACCGCGATGAGCACCGGCCACGACGGCTCGATGGTCACCATCCACGCCGACAGCGCCGTCCTGGCGGTCGAGCGGGCGGCGAGCTACGTCATGGAGTCGCCGCGGTTCAGCAGCAACGCCGCCAGCCACCAGCTCGCGAAGCGGGCCGTGCACCAGGCGATCGACGTGGTCGTCCACCTGACGCACGGGCCGGCCGGCGGGCGCCGGGTGAGCGGCGTGGTGGCGCTCGGCGAGGCGGCCGACCACCTCGTCGAGGTGTACAACCTGGCGCCCGAGGGTCACCTCCGCCGCGCCTGCCGGCTCTCCGGCGACCTCCCGCCCAGGCTTCGCGCGAGGCTTCGCCCTCACCTGCGCGGCGACGAGGTGCCGCATGCCTGAACCGGCGCCGCCGCTGTTGTTCGCCGCGGAGGTGGTCCTCGCCCTTGCGCTGTCCGCAGGGGCCGCCGCGCTCTTCCTGGGCGTACCGGTGGACGGACCACGAGAACGGTCGCGCGCGCTGGTGCGGCCGTTCCTGGAGCGACAGCGCGACCTGGCGCAGAGCCTCGGCGTCGGGCTGCGGAGCTGGCTCCTGCTCCGCGCGCTGTGCGCCGCCGCCGCCGCCATGGCGGCCGGCGCCCTGACCGGGGTGCCCACACTGACGCTGGGCGCGGCTGCGCTCGGCCTGTTCGGCCTGCCCTGGCTGCTCGCCGGCCGGGCCGCGCGGCGCCGGCTGGGCATGGAGCGCGCGCTCGCCGGCCTGGTCGTGGAGATCCGGGACCTGATGCAGCAGTCGAACCTGGCTCTGGACCGGGCTCTGCGCGAGGCCGCCCGCAGCCCGATGCCCGAGCTGCGCCACGTGCTGGCGCCCCTCACCGGGGACGAGCCGGTGGCCGACTGCCTGGTGGAGGTCGCACGGCGCGCCCGCTCGCCGCTGGCCGATCTCGTGATCAGCGCGCTGCTCATCGCGCGCACGCACGACCCGGCGGCGCTGGTCCGGGTCGTGGACGAGGTCCTCCGGCCGCTGCTGGAGGTCACCGTCGAGGTGCAGGAGGAGAACCACGCCACGGTCGCCCAGCAGCGGGCGGCGGCGCTCGCCATCGGCGTCATCATGGCCCTGCTGTTCGCGGCGGTGATGCGCGTGCCGAGCATGCAGGCCTTCTACGCGTCGCCGCCGGGCCAGCTCGTGCTGCTGGGCGTCCTCGCGATGTACCTGGCGCTCGTGTGGGCGATCGGGCAGGTCGCCCGTCCCCTCCGCTGGGTGGCGTGGGACATCGAGGCCCTGCGCCGGGAGACGGAGGCATTGATCGCCTGACATGCTCCTGGCCATCATTGCGGCAGCGGTCGGCGGAGCCTGGGTGCTGGCCCTCTGGTACCTCGGGATGTACACGCACCCCGCGGTGCTGCACTGGCAGCGCCTCGCCCGGATGCGCGGCCTCGCCGACCGGCGGCCGCTCGGCGATCGTCTCGGCGACCGGCTGCCCCTGGCCAGGCGCGCCCAGGAGGAGACCGACGTGGGCCGCCTGCTGGCCATCGCCGGTCGCGCCGAGAGCGCCACCGCCTGGCTGCTGCGCACGGCCTTCCAGGCCGGCCTGGCGCTGGCTGCGACCCTCCTGCTCGACGAGGTGACGGTCCTGGCCGGACAGACGCCTCCGCTCCCGCCGTGGGTGGGCCTGGCGGCGGCCGCGGCCGTTGCCGTCCTGGCCTACGCGCGGCTGCGCGGCGAGGCTGGCCGCCGCCAGCGCACGCTGCAGCTGGCCGTCGCGGACAGCCTCCCCCACCTGGCCGTGATGACCTTCCACCACCGGGTGCCGGTCTCCGAGGCGCTGCTGATCTTCGCCCGCTGCCAGCGCGACCCCACCCTGCACCGGCTGCTGGCGGGCGACGCCTGGCGGTCGCTGGTCGAGCGGCAGCCGGGCGCGGGGGCGGCGAGCACCGCGGTGGAGTACGAGCGCATCGGACAGGCGTACGGGGTGCCCATGTTCGCGTCGCTGGCGTCCGCGGTGCGTCGCGTGACCGAGCGCGGGCTGGCCAGCCAGGACGTGTACACGGGCCTGGCCAGGACCAGCTACGGCGAGCGTCTGGCGTCCGCGCGGGTGGCGGCGGCGCAGACAAAGACGCTCATCGTCGTCCCGATGGGCCTCATGATCGTCCCGGTGCTCGTGCTGATCGGTGCCCCGCTGGTAGCCTCCCTGGCAGGAATCTTTGCCCGTTGATCTCTCGAACCGGAATTCCACTGCTGGTAACCGTCGCTCAGCTCGGCGCTGCGGCCGTGGCGCTCGGCCGGCCCAGTGCCGCCTCGGCGCTCGCCTTCCTCGGCGGCGGGTGGCCCACCGCTGAGGAAACGCTGGCCGCGCTGGAGCTCCTGGTCTGGGCGATCGTGCTGGCCGGAGCCGGCTGGACCATGGCCACCGTGGCGTGGGAGCTGGGGCATCGGGCGGCCGCCAGTCCCCGGCTCCGGGAGGGTTCGGCGCTGGCGACCGGGCTCCTGATCCTGGTCGCGGGCGCCGCGCACCACGTCACGTACCAGGTGGGCATGTCGGGCGGCACCGTGCAGGAGGCCCAGAGCGCCATTGGCCACTAACGGCCTCCGCCGCCGGACGTTCCTGATCCTGCTCGAGGAGCCGCATGCCTGGGTGGCGGCGGCGACGCTCGCCCGGCAGTCGCCGCCCGGCACGGTCGAGACGCTGATCGCGCCCGTACCCGGCGTCGCCTTCCTGTCGGCCAGGGGCCGCGAGGCGGCCGAACTGGACGAGTGGTGGGAGCGCATGGCGACGGCGCCCGGACGGCCGGTCGTGCTGGCCGCCCACGAGGACGACCTGCCCCGCTGGATCCCGGGGCTGGACGCGGACTTCATCGTGGCGGTGCCCGACGAGGACATGCTGACGATCTACCGGCACCTGCCCAACGTCGTGGCGACCGTCGATGACGACCCACGCCAGCTTGCCGAGCTGGCGCTGCGCGGCAACGGCTCGCCGCGGGCGTCGGCTCAGACGCCGCCCGCAGCCCTCCCGCCGCTGGCGGCGCCGTCCCCGCCACCGCCGCAGCCGCAACCCCCGGTGCCGCAGCTGCCGCCGCTCCTGGCGGCGCCGCCGTTACCGCTGCCCCCCCTCGTGCCGCCACCGGCGCCGGCCGCGCCCACCCTCCGCCAGGACCGCCCCACCTTCGCACCGACCGCGCAGCCCACCGCGATGGCGCCCCGGCAGGCGCCGCCTGGGCCGCCGGCCTCGCCGCCCGCGATACCGGCCGACCGGGCGGGCGCCGAGCGCCCGGCCGTCCTCGACCCGTTCGACCTGCTGGCCAGGGCCGAGCCCGTCGAGCCCGGCAACGGGTCCGGGGGACCCCAGCAGAACCCGTTCGGGCGCGACACGGCGACGCTCTCTCGGCGGACGCTCCTCGGCGACGAGCCACGCGGCGCCAGAACGACCGCCGTCGCGCAGCCGGACCAGCGCCCGCGAGCGGCGCTGGGGCCGCCGCGCGCCACCATCGACCCCCGACAGCTCCTCGATCGCCTGGGGCAGGGCCGGCGGGCCCCGGTCGGCGCCGAGCTGGGTCAGGCGGTGCTCGCCTGCAAGCCGGTCGTGGCCGCGGTCGTCTCGCGCAAGGGCGGCGTCGGCAAGACCGCGAGCGCGGCGGCGGTCGCCGCCATCCTGGGCGAGGCGATGGACCCGTTCGGGCACACCGCGGCCTTGGTCGACGCCAATGTCGGCAACCCGGATGCCTGGGGCCGTCTCGACATCCACGGCGAGCCGCCGACGATGCGGGACGTGGTCCGCAGCCTGATGGCGGGCATGGAGCCGCCGGGGCCGGCCTTCGCGGACACCCCCGCGCTGGCCGTCTATCCCGAGTCGCGCGAGGCCGGGGAGGGCTACGCTCCCGCCCAGATCCAGCGCGTGGCCAGCTACCTGAAGGGCCGCCACGCCGTGGTCGTGGTCGACCTGCCCAACCGTCTGCCGGCGTTCACGTCGGCCGAGGCGGCGGTTGCCGCGGCCTGGATCGGGGAGGCGGACGTGCTCGTGCTGCCCACCACCGCGGACCCGACGGCGCTGCTGGGAGCCATCGAGTACCTGGACGCCGACACGGTCCAGGGCAAGCCGGTGGTCGTGTCCTACATCGTGCCGCGCGTCCGGCAGATCCGGGACGCGCCGCAGGTGCGGGGCATGCTGGATCGCATCCGGGCCGGGGTGGCCGCTGTGGTCGAGGTGCCGGACGACGACCGCGCCACGCTGGCGCTGCTCCAGCGGATCGCGATCACCGAGGTCAGCAACGAGCTCAGGCTCGCCTACATCAACCTGGCCAACCGGGTGATCGAAGCCGCGGCCAACCGCAACGGGGCATCGACGTGAACGACCTGCGCCGCGGCGGCCCGCTGGAGCAGTATCCGCCCGGCGGCGGCGCCCCGCTCCCCCCCACGCCCGAGGCGATGCGTGGGATCTGTTTCTGCCTGCTGTACGACCTCTGCTGCTGGCTCGCGACGGTGCGCCGCCCGGTCCCTAACGACGTGGACGAGTACACGCTGGTCGCGCTGCGCGAGGTCGACGACCCGCGACAGCGACTGGGACGGTACGTCAACCCGGCGCTGCTCCAGAGCTGGGAGCGGGCGCTGCAGCCGTTCTTCGCCAGCGGAGCCACCCTGGAGCCGGAGCTGGGTGAGGCTGGTTCGTTCCAGGAGCGGGGACGTGACGCGGCCGGCCGGCTGCGCGCCGAGCTGCGGTTCGGCAACCGCTCCAGCGTCCTGGACCGGAGCCAGCGCAGGCATCAGCTGCCGCCCCACGACTGGATCCTGACCGTCCTGCTCTCCGCCGAGCTGGGCGGCTACGTGGAGAACGCCACCATCCGCCGCGCGTGACCGAGCTCCAGCGGCTGCCGCTCCCCGTCGGCAGCCCCCACGCCGTCCGCCGGCCGCTGCGCCGCCCCCGACCCGGGCTCCGGCCCGTTCGCGCGGCCACGGCCCTGATCGGTGTGCTCGCCGCGGCCGGAGGCGCCGTGCTGGGCGCCACGCCGCCCACCGTCACGGTCGGCCTCGACGCCACGGCATACCGGGTAGGGGACGTCGTGCTGCCCGCCAGGGGCGGCGGCGTCTACGCCGGTCCCGAGGGCGCGGTCATCGTGCAAGGGACGCTGGCCGCCGCGTCGACCCGGCTGCGCGGCGCCCCCATGCTCGGCTCGTGCCGGCTGGCCATCGACGCGCGCAGCGAGCAGTGCACGTTCGACGTGGCCGGCCGCAGGCTGACGGCGAGAGATCACCTGGCCGGGGGCGCCTGGGAGCGACGCTACGACGACGGCGCCACCGTCCGGATCACGCTCAGCGCGGGCCGTCCGGCGCCGGTGCCCATCGCGCTCGGCCGGTAAGAGGGTGCGACTCGCCGGGGCTCAGCCGCCCCAGGTCTGCTCCAGCACGCGCAGCCAGTTCTCGTGAGCGAGCTTGCGGAGGTCGGCCTCTCCGAAGCCGGCCGCGCGTAACCCATCCACCAGCCGGGGCAGGCCGGCCGCGTCGCCGAGTTCCTTCGGCACGGTCGTCCCGTCGAAGTCCGAGCCGAACGCGACGTGCTCCACTCCCACGCGCTCGCTGAGGTAGGCGAAATGGCGCACCAGCGCGTCGATCGGCGTGTCCGCTTCGCGCCGGCCGTCCTCCCGACTGAACGCGACTGCGAAGTTCACGCCCACCACGCCGCCCGAGGCCTGGATGGCGTCGAGCTGCGCGTCCAGCAGGTTGCGCGGCGTCGGCGTGAGCGCGTGCGCGTTGGAGTGCGTGGCCACCAGCGGCGCGTCGCTCAGCTCGGCGACGTCCCAGAACCCCCGCTCGTTGAGGTGCGACAGGTCGATCATGATGCGGAGCCGGTTGCAGGCCCGGACCAGGTCCCTACCGGCTGCGGTCAGGCCGGGGCCGGTGTCCGGCGAGTGCGGAAAGCGGAAGGGCACGCCCTCGGCGAACGCGTTGGGCCGGCTCCAGACGAGGCCGAGCGAGCGCAGGCCCGCCCGGTGGAAGACCTCGAGGGCGTTGAGCTCGGGATCGATGGCCTCCGCGCCTTCGAAGTGGAGGATGGCGGCGAGCGTGCCGCTCCCCAGACAGCTCCGCAGCTCGGCCGCGCTGCGCACCACCCTGAGCTCGCCGGCGGACTCTTCCTCGAGCCGGAAGAGCGTGGCCGTGAGCGACATGGCCATCCGCAGCGCGAACGGCTGGCTGATCGCAGGCGGAAGCTCGGTCCAATCATCGCCAGGGGCGGCCGCCCCGTCCGGTCGCATCACCGGACGCCGGGAGGCGGGATCGGGCGTCACCCAGACGGCGAAGAACCCGCCCGCGAAGCCCCCCTCGCGCGCTCGCGGCAGGTCGAGGTGGCCGATGCGGCCGCGCGCGAAGAAGCCTCGCTGCTCCACGCCCGGGTAGCCGCCGTAGACGGTCAGCAGCACATCGTTGTGGCCGTCGAAGATGGGCAGCAGGCCGTTTCGCTGAGCGATCGTCTCTGGCAATGGATCCTCCCCTGTGACTCGAGGTCAGCCGTCTGCGGCCCGGCTCACCTCCGGCTCCATGGACGGCGGCTTGAACGGGAGCGGCGGACTCTGGGTGGACGGCGGTGTCTCGCTCGGCCCCGGCACCTCACGGCGAGGCTCAGTGTAGGCAACAGGGATGGCGGGGCCGGCGCTCAGCGCCGGGCGGGCATGCCTCGCCCACCCAGCCAGTCCTCGACGAGGTCCACGACCATGCGCCGGTCCGCGGGCTGGTCCAGGAAGTGGTGGCTGCCGCCGGGGATCCAGGACAGACGCTT
>DASYBH010000504.1:0-5545 GCA_036500885.1 Candidatus Dormiibacterota bacterium | reverse complement strand
AGGACACGCGGCTGCCGCCCGCCTACACGCCGTTCGCCCAGATCACGGGCGGCCTGGACACCCTGCAGCAGATCGCCGCCCAGGGCACCGCCAACGGCACCCCGGACGGCCGTCCCAGGTCAGCGGTGGTCATCGACTCGGCGGCCGTGACGAAGGCCTGACGAGAGGCAAGGGGGGGCAGGCCCCCCCTTCCAGAACCCCCCCTCTTATCCGGGACGTTTGGGGGGCCTTCGGCCCAGCGCTTCGCGTCTGTAGTCGGGGCTGGGTGATCTTGGGAGGACGCGCTCGGACGCTCGGGCAAAGCCCTTGCTTCCGGCCACCCTGGGACTTGTCGGAGTTTCGGGATGAGCTCTGACGGCCCGCGGCTGCCAGATAATGGCGCGGTGCGGCATCCGCGGTTCCCCTACCTGTTCTCGCCGCTCCGGGTGGGCTCCGTCACCGTGCCCAACCGGATCGTCTTCTCGGCGCACCTGACCAACCTGGCGCGGGGCAACCGGCCCGGCCCCGACCTCGCCGCCTACTACGAGGAGCGCGCCAGGGGCGGCGCCGGGCTGATCATCACCGAGGAGCAGTCGGTCCACCCGACCGACCACCCGTACGAGCGCCTGATCAAGGCCTTCGACGAGACGGTCGTCCCGGCCTACCGCGAGCTGACCCGCCGCGTCCATGCCCACGGCACGCCGGTCCTCGCCCAGATCAACCACAACGGCGGCCAGGCGGCGTCCACCTACACCCGCCTGCCGGTGTGGGCGCCCAGCCCGGTGGCCGACCCGCTCTTCCGCGAGGTGCCCAAGGAGATGGAGCCGGTCGAGATCGCCGAGGTGGTCGCGGCCTACGCGCGCGTGGCGCGCCACGTCGTGGACGGCGGCTTCGACGGTGCCGAGCTGCAGGCGTCGCACAGCTCGCTGCTCCGCCAGTTCCTCTCGCCGTACGCCAACCGCCGCACCGACGCGTACGGGGGGAGCGTCGAGCGGCGGGCGCGCATCGTGCGGGAGATCGTGGCCGCCATACGGGCCGAGGTCGGCCGGGACTTCGTGCTCGGCATCCGCATCCCCGGCGACGAGTTCATCGACGGGGGCCTCACGCTGGAGCACTCGGTGGAGACCGTCCGCATCCTGGACCGCGACGGCCTGCTCGACTACCTCAACACCTCGCTGGGCACGGCCACGCACACGCTCTTCATGGTCGAGGGCTCAATGCACCTGCCGCCCGGCTACCAGCTGTTCACGGCCGCGGCCCTGCGTGAGGTGACGGACCTGCCGGTGGTCGGCGTCGGCCGCGTCAAGGACCCGGTGCAGGCCGAGCAGGCGCTCGCGGCGGGCATCTGCGACCTGGTCGGCATGGTCCGGCAGCAGATCGCGGAACCGGAGACCGCTCGCAAGGCGCGCGAGGGCCGGGTCGAGGAGATCCGGCTGTGCCTCTCGTGCAACCAGGACTGCATCGGCCGCGAGGGCCTGAACCTGGAGATCGGCTGCATCGAGAACCCCGCCGCCGGCCACGAGCGCGAGCTGGGCCCGCGCACGATCCGGCCGGCCCGCCGGCGGCGCAGGGTGCTCGTCGCCGGCGGCGGCCCCGCCGGGATGCAGTGCGCGGCGGTCGCCGCCAGGCGGGGCTGCGAGGTCACCCTGTGCGAGGCCGGCGGCGAGCTCGGCGGGCAGGTCCTCCTGGCCGTCCGGGTGCCGAACCGCGCCGAGCTCGGCGACCTCGCCCGCAACCTGGAGGGCGAGCTGCGCCGCGAGCGCGTGGAGGTCAGGCTGGACACCCGCGTGACCGCCGCGGACGTGCTGGCGGACGGCTGGGACGCGGTGGTCTGCTGCACCGGCGCCGTGCCCCAGCCGCCGGCTCCGCACGTGCTCAGCGTGTGGGACGTGCTGCGGGGGGCGGCGGTCGGCGAGCGAGCTGCCGTCGTGGACCTGGTCGGCTTCCACCAGGCGACGAGCACGGCCGAGTGGCTGGCCCAGCGCGGCCACCGCGTCGAGGTGCTGACGCCGGCGCTGGTCGCGGGCCAGGACCTCGGGCTCACGCTGGACCTCGAGAACTGGCACCGGCGCGTGCTGGCGCTGGGCGTGCGGATCACGACCAGCGTGGCGCCGCTCGGCTACGAGGGGGGCCGCATCCAGGCGGTCGAGGCGTACACAGGCCGGCAGGTCGAGCTCGGTCCCTTCGACACCGTGGTGGTGGCGAACCACGGCCGGGCGGACGACGCCCTGTACCAGGAGCTGAAGGGCCGGGTCGAGGTGCACCGCGCGGGGGACTGCGTCGCGCCGAGGCGCGCCGGCAATGCCGTGAACGAGGGCCACCGCGTGGCGCTGGCGCTGTGAACAAGGGTGTCTGGGCGTACGTCGAGGACGACCCCGAGGTGATGGGCGACGCGGCCGACCTGGCCGAGGAGCTGGGCGTGGCCGCCGGCGCCATCGCCGCCGGCGCGAGCCCCGAGGCGCTGGCCGCCGCCGGCGCCAGCCGCGTGCTGGTCATGGACGCGCCGTACGACGCCGAGGTGCACGCCGCCGCGATCGCCGGCGCGGTGCCCCGGCCCATGGCGGTCCTGCTGCCGGGCACGGCCAACGGCGCCGACCTGGCGCCGCGGCTCGCCGCCCGCCTCGGCGCCGCATGCCTGCTCGACTGCGCCTGGCTCCGGGCCGGGCCGGCCGGCGCGCGACACCTGCTCGCCGCCCGCTGGGCGCACGACGACCGCGCCCTGGAGCGGTGGCTGGCGCCCGAGGGGATGCCGGTGGTCGCCACGCTCCGGCCCGGCGCCCGCGGCGCGCCACGGCCGCGCCCGGTCCGGGCCGAGGTGGCCCACCTGCCGGCCGGCCAGCCGCGGGTCCGCCGCCTGCGCCGTCTGCCGCCGGACCCGCGCTCGGTGCGCCTCGCCGACGCCGAGCGCATCGTCGCGGCCGGTCTGGGCATCGGCTCGGCCGGCGTGCTGCCGGTCGTCCAGGAGCTGGCCGACGAGCTCCACGCCTCGCTGGGCGCCAGCCGCCCGCTGGCCGACCGCGGCTGGGTGCCCTTCGAGCGCCAGATCGGGACGACCGGCCAGCGGGTGGCGCCGCGCCTGTACGTCGCGGTGGGCATCTCGGGGGCCAGTCAGCACCTGGACGGCATCCGCGAGGCCGGGACCGTGATCGCCGTCAACACCGACCCCGCGTGCCCGATGATGGCGCGCGCCACCCTGGCCGCCGTCGGGGACGCGCGCGAGGTGCTGGACGCGCTGCTGGCCCGCCTGCGCGCTCGCCGGGAGGCGCCCGTATGACCCTGTCCTACGACGTGGTCGTCGCCGGCGCCGGGCCGGCCGGAAGCGCCGCCGCGCTGGTCGCCGCCCGCGCCGGCCGGCGGGTCCTGCTGCTGGAGCGCGGCGAGCAGCCGGGCGGCAAGAACGTCTCCGGCGCCGCCTTCTACGCGCCGCAGGTCCTGGAGGCGCTGGTCCCCGAGTTCTGGCGGACGGCGCCGGTCGAGCGCCACCTGAGCCGGCGCGTCCTGAGCTTCACCTCGGCCGAGTCCGCCCTGTCGATCGATTTTCGGACCGCCGCCTGGGACCAGGCGCCGTTCAACGGGTTCACCCTGCTGCGGCCCCGGTTCGACCGGTGGCTCGCCGAGCAGGCGGTCGAGGCGGGCGCCACGCTGCTCACCTCGACGGTGGTGGACGACCTGCTCAGGGACGGCGCCGGGCGGGTCGCCGGCGTCCGAACCCGCCGCCCGGACGGCGACGTGGAGGCCGGGGTGGTCGTGGCGGCGGACGGCGTCAACGCCTTCCTGGCCAAGCGCGCGGGCCTGCGCGGCGAGCTGCGGCCGGACGAGGTGTCGCTGGGCGTCAAGGAGGTGGTCGCGCTGGACCGGCGCGTCATCGAGGAGCGATTCGGACTGACCGGCGACGAGGGCGTCACGTACGAGTTCCTGGGCGCGGTCACGGAGGGCGTGAGCGGCGGGGCGTTCCTGTACACGAACCGGGAGACCCTCTCGCTGGGCGTCATCGTGCAGATCGCCTCGCTGGTCGAGCGGAAGGTGCCCGCCTACGAGCTGCTGGAGGGGTTCAAGGCGCACCCGGCGGTGGCGCCGCTGGTGCGCGGCGGCCGCCTGGTGGAGTACTCGGCGCACATGGTGCCGGAGGCGGGCCTGGCGGGCCTGTCGAAGCTGTACGGCGACGGCATCCTGGTCGCGGGCGACGCGGCGGGCCTCTGCTTCGTGACCGGGCTGTACCTGGAGGGCATCAACTATGCGATCGCGTCGGGGCGGGCGGCCGGGGAGACCGCGGCCGAGGCGGTCGCGTCCGGCCGGACGAACGCGGCCGGCCTGCGCGCCTACGAGGACCGGCTGCGACGCGGCTTCGTGCTGCGCGACTTCCGGCGCTTCCGGCGCGCGCCGGCGCTCGTGATGTCCGAACGGATGCAGCGGGTCTACCCCGGCGTGATGACCGGGCTGGCGGAGCGGGCGCTGGCGTCGCGCGGCGAGCCGCGCCGCAAGCTGCTGGGCCTGGCGCGGGGCGAGCTGCGGCGCGCCGGCGTGCCGGCCTGGAAGCTGGTGCGCGACCTCTGGGCCGGCGGGAGGGCGTACGGATGGTGAGGACCACGCTGGAGGAGAAGCTGGCGACGGTGCGGTTCAAGCCCGATCCGGAGCCGCACATCGTGGTCGACGGCGCGGTGTGCCGCGACTGCTCCGTCCACGCGTGCGTGTACGCCTGCCCGGCCAACCTGTTCAGCCTGCTCTCGGACGGCTCGATCGTCTTCAGCCACGAGCAGTGCTTCGAGTGCGGCACCTGCTACGTCGCGTGCGACAGGGAGGGCGCGATCACCTGGCGCTACCCGGGCGGCGGGCTGGGCGTCTCCTTCCGGGACGCGTGATGCGCGTCGCCGCGGTGGTCGAGCTGGCCTGGGACCCGGCGTCGGTCGAGGTCGACCCGGTGAGCGGCGCGATCGACCGGTCGCGCGCCGCGCCCGAGCCGGGCCCGGGCTCGCTGGAGGCGGTCGAGCTGGCGCTGGGGCTGGGCGCTGTGCAGGTGTTCGGGCTCGGGATCGAGCTCGGCGGGCTGCCGCCGGTCGTCGTGCTGCTGCGGGAATGCCTCGCGCTGGGCGCCGAGGCGGCGTCGGCCGCGCCGGACGTCCAGGCCCTGGCGGCGGCGCTCGCCGTCGAGCCGTTCGACCTGGTGCTGGTCCCGCATCGCTCGGGCCACCAGGCCGCCAGCCCGGTGGCGGGCCTGCTGGCCGGGCTGCTGGACCTGCCCCAGGCGACGGGCGCGGAGTCGCTGTCGGTGGTCGCGGCCGGCGAGGCGCTGGTCGTCCGCCGGCTCGACCGCGGCGAGCGCGAGGAGCTGGCGGTCCCGCTGCCGGCGGTGATCGCGGTGGAGCCCGGGATCGTCCGGCCGCGGGCGGCGTCACCCGCCGCCCTGATCGCGTCCCGCTCGGCCACCGTCGCCTCGCTGCCCCCCGCGCCCGGCGCGCTGCGCCCGACGCTGCTCGGCCACCGCCCGCCGCGCCCGGCGCCGCCCCGGATGGCTGCGCCGGCGGGCGCCCTGGACGCCGAGGCGCGCATCGCCGAGGTGGTGGGCACG
>DASYBH010000503.1:0-2128 GCA_036500885.1 Candidatus Dormiibacterota bacterium | reverse complement strand
TCACCGACCGCGGGCTGATCGACGTGGATCGCTTCGAGATCGTTCCAATCGTCGTCTGAAGTGCAAGGGGGGGCAGGCCCCCCCTTCCGGAACCCCCCTCTTGTCCGGGACGTTGGGGGGCCTCCGGCCCGGGGTCCCCAGATGCCCGAAGGGCGGTGGGGGTGAACCTTCGGGTCTACAGTCGGGGCTGAGTGACCTTGTGGAGACGCGCTCGGACACTTGGGCAAAGCCCTCGCTTCCGGCCACCCCGGGACCGCCTCGGAGCGCAAAGAGCAATCCGACATATAGTTCTGTGTCTCTGCTGTGCGCGAAACTACATTGCTCTTTTAGTTCCATGCGACAGGATCCCGCGGAGCTGCGGCGGCGCCTCAACGCCCTCGCTGTTCGCCAGGCCGGATACTTCACGGCCGGGCAGGCCCGCGAGGCCGGCTACTCGCACCAGGCCCAGAGGTACCACGCGACTCGCGGCAGCTGGGCGCACGTGGCTCGCGGGCTCTTCCGCCTGCCGGACTGGCCCGAGCGGGAGGAGGACGTCTACGTGCGCTGGCGGCTGTGGAGCCGGGACCTCGCGGTCGTCTCGCACCAGTCCGCCCTGTCGCTGCATCGCCTGGGGGACGTGAGCCCGGCCCTCGTCCACCTCACGGTCCCGCGTGGCTTCCGCGCGAGCGAGCCGACCGTCGTCCTGCACCGGGCGGCTCTGCCGGTCCACGACGTGCAGGAGCGCGAGGCGGGCTACCGGGTCACCACGCCGGAGCGCAGCCTGCTGGACGCCGCCAGCGCCGGGCTGACCCAGGACCAGGTGGACGTCGCGGTGGCGGACGCCGTGAACGAGGGCCTCGTGGTGCCGCGGCGGCTGCGGGAGAGGTCGGACGCGTTCGGCGAGCTGACCGCCCTGCGGATGGAGCGGGCCCTGAGCAGCCTGGGCCGGTGACGCCACGCTCGCGGGAACATGTGTTCGCTACGCTGCTTGCGTGATCGCTGCCCAACGTGAAAGAGTTGCGTGGCTTGCGGAGAACCGAGTACCGGACGCCGTCCGCCCTGCGTGACGGCCTGGAGGCCAGCCTGGCCGCGGAGGCTGCCGGCCGGCATGTGGACCCGAACCGGCTGCGCCGCCACGTCGCGTTCGAGCGCCTGCTCCTGCGGCTGGCGGCCGACGCGCCTGGCGGAGCGCCGCGATGGGTCCTCAAGGGCGGCCTGGCGCTGGAGCTGCGGCTGGGCCTGGGCGCTCGCGCCACCCGTGACCTCGACCTGGCGCTGCTGGAGCCCGCCCGCGATGCTCGGGAGGCGCACCAGTGCCTGGTGGAGGCGCTGGCGGAGGACGTGCAGGGCGACCTCCTCACCTTCGCGGTGCAGGTCCCCAGGACGATGGCCTCCGATCGCGGCTGGCGGTTCCCGGTGGATGCTCGTCTCGCGGGCCGCACCTTCGCGGCGCTGCGCCTGGACGTGGTCGCCTGCGCCGGCGAGATGGCCGGCGGCGTCGAGCCGTTCACGTTCCCCTCGCGGTTCGCCTTCGCCGGCTACCCGCCCCTGGTCACCGTCCAGGCGGCGATGCTGGCGCAGCAGGCGGCCGAGAAGCTCCACGCGCTGACCAGGCCGTACCACGACCGGCCCAACACGCGGGCGAAGGACCTGGTCGACCTGGTGCTGCTCATCGAGAGCGGCCTGCTGGACGCGGTCCGCCTGGCGGAGCGCGTGCGGACGGTGTTCTCGGTCAGGGGCACGCACGAACCGCCGGACGACCTGCCGCCGCCCCCGGCGGCATGGCGTCACGACTACGCGGGCCTGGTGGCCGGCCTGGACGTCGAGGCGACGACCATCGCGGCCGCCCAGGCGCGAGTCCGCGCGCTGTGGCTGGAGGTCGTGGCGCCGGCGAGCCGCTGAGCAGGCAGCTACACTCCCGACCCCACGGAGACCCCACGGAGTCGGTCGGCCGCTTTCCCTGGCGCCCGATCCCGGTGCCGGTGTCCCCCAGATATGCGCGCCCGGAGTCACCGGCACAACCTCTGAAAGGCGGCTCAGAGCCCGGACCGCGCCCGCAGCGCCTCCGATACCCCGGTCCAGCAGGCCCGGTGGCCCGCCACGCTGCCTGAGCGCTCGAAGCGGACGCTGACCATCGACACGTCCTCTG
>DASYBH010000502.1:0-3062 GCA_036500885.1 Candidatus Dormiibacterota bacterium | reverse complement strand
GGCGCAGCCGCCCGGCAACGCGATCTCCGATGCGGCGGCGCGGGCGGCCGCGACCAACGCCGCCACCCAGCAGGGGGAGGTGACGCTGACGCAGGCCCGGCTGGTGTACGTCGCGGTGGTCGCGGACGGGCGGGGCTACCTTGAGCCGGCCTACCTGTTCACCGGCAGTGAGCAGGCCGGCGGCACGACGGTCCCGGCGCAGATCCTCCTCACGGCTCTCTCGATCTCCGTGCTGCGATGAGCGGCGACGCGGTCCGGCGCGATGCCGCCCGTGTGCTGCTGCTGGATCCGGCCGACCGCGTGCTGCTCGTGCGCTTCGAGGACCGCCTCACGGACTATGTGTGGTGGGCGACGCCCGGCGGCGGCATCCAGCCCGGCGAGTCGCCCCAGGCGGCGGCCCGGCGCGAGGTGCGCGAGGAGACCGGTCTGCGTGACTTCGAGCTCGGTCCCTGCGTGTGGTTGCGCGAGTTCGAGTTCACGTGGCGTGACCGCCGGTTCCGCCAGTTCGAGCACATCTTCGCGGCGCGGGTCGAGGAGTTCGAGCCGAGCCTCGACGGCTTCGAGTCGTACGAGCTGGACCTCCTGCCGGAGCACCGCTGGTGGAGCGTCGACGAGATCGAGCGGTCGGCCGACCGCTTCGGCCCCCGACGCCTGGGCCTCCGGCTCCGCGAGCTGCTGAAGGACGGCTTCCCCGCAACCCCGATCGAGATAGGCCGCTGACCGGATCAGAAAGACCCCCGGGTGAGGGGGCCCGAAGGGGGGCTCGGCCCCTTGCCTCATTCCTCGGGCCCGAACGCGTGCAGCGCCTCGCGGACTGCGGCCTCCGTGACGCCGGCGGCCTCGAGGGCCTGCGCCACGCGGCTGTCGCGCTCCAGCAGCAGGCCCAGCAGCAGGTGGTCGGTGCCCATCTGGGCCGCTCCGTCGCGATCGGCCTCCTCCTGAGCGTGCCGCATCACCAGCCGGACCTGGCGCGTCGGCAGCAGCCGGGCCGACGGCTCCGCCGCCTCCGGCGGCTCCTGGCCCACCAGCCCGACCGCGTCGACCGCCAGCCGTCCCAGCGCCTGCGCGGCGCGCCCATCGGGCACCTCGGCGAGTCCCTGGAGCAGGTGGCTGGTGCCGATCCACGGCCGGCGGGCCCGCTCCGCCGCCTCCTGCGCCTTGGCCAGCGCATCCTGGGCGGCCGACGTGAACACCCAGAACGGGTCCCCGCCCGTCGCCGGCTGGGGCGCGACGCGGAGCATGCTCGCGGACTGCAGCCGCCTGCTGAGCTGCTGCCCCTGCCACGCCGCCGTCATCTCGATCGCCGGGGCCGGCACCGGAGAGACGTTGCGGCGGAGCCACTCCAGGCAGGCGACCGTCACGATCGAGTTGATCGGCAGGCCGGTCAGGCGGCTCGCGCCCTCCAGGTCGCGGTACACCGACTCCGCGAATCGCACCGTGGTTGATTTCATATCGACGTCATTTTGCCATCAAAAACGCTTCCCATTACAATTGACCTCCCGGATGCGGTTGCTGCCCGCCAACACGTACACAGCAGATCCCGCGCTCACGTCCCTGCTGGGGGCCTGGTTGCACCCGGAGACGATGGCGTGGGCGGAGCCGCAGCTCACTGATCTCGGCCGGCTCGCCGCCGGCGAGCTGCCGGCGCTCGGAGACGCCTGCGAGCGGCAGGCCGCCTGGCTGCGCCCGATCGATCCCTGGGGCGAGCGGGTCGACGAGGTCGTCTATCCGGAGGCCTGGCGGCAGCTGGGCGCGGTCGCCGCGCGGGCGGGGCTGGTCGGGCTCCCCTACGAGGAGGAGGCGCGCCGCGTGGCCGGGCCGGATGTGCGAGTGGTCCACGCCGCGCTGTGCTACCTCTTCCAGCCGCAGACCGCGACCTATCTCTGCCCCGTCTCGATGACGGACGCGGCGGCGCGCGTGCTGCTGGACTTCGGTCCCGGCTCCCTCCGCGGCGAGGTGCTGCCCCATCTGGTCAGCCGCGACCCGGAGCGGGCGTGGACGGCCGGCCAGTGGATGACGGAGCAGCAGGGCGGCTCGGACGTCGGCGCCAACACGGTCGAGGCGCGTCGCGAGGGAGGCTCCTGGCGCCTGCACGGGCGCAAGTACTTCTGCTCGAACGTCGGTGGCGAGGTGGTCCTCGCCCTGGCGCGGCCCGCGGGCGCGGCGCCGGGCACGCGCGGGCTGGGCCTGTTCCTGGTCCCGCGGCTGCTGGCCGGCGGCGCGCGCAACCGGTACCGGATCGACCGGCTGAAGGACAAGCTGGGCACCCGGGCGATGGCCACCGGCGAGGTGACGCTGGATGGCGCCCACGCCGAGCAGGTCGGTGATCTGGAGCGTGGGTTCGCCCAGATGACCTCCATGCTGAACGTCACCCGCCTCCACAACGCGGTCGCCTCCGCCAGCACGATCCGGCGCGGCCTCCAGCTGGCGCGCGGCTACGCCGCCTGCCGGACCGCGTTCGGCAGGCCGCTCGACCGCCTGCCGCTGCAGCGCCAGGTGCTCGTCCAGCTCGCCGTCCAGGCGGAGGCCGCGCTGGTCCTCACCATGCGCCTGGCCGCGCTCCTCGGGCGTATCGAATGCGGACGCGCCCGCGTTGACGAGTCAGTGGTCTTCCGGCTCGGAACGTCGCTGACCAAGCTCTACACCGCGAGGCAGGCGGTGGCGGCATCGTCGGAGGTCGTCGAGGGGTTCGGCGGCGCCGGCTACATGGAGGACACCGGCATCGCACGCCTCCTCCGTGACGCCCAGGTCCTGCCGATCTGGGAGGGGACGACCAACGTGCTGTCACTCGACGCCATGCGCACCGTCGCCCGGCCCGGCACCGCCGACGCGTTCGTGGCGGAGCTGGAGCGCCTGGGCTCCCCCCGCCGCGACGAGGTCGCCGGCCTCCTGACGGCGGTCGCCGCCCAGGAGCCGGAGGTCGCGCAGCGGTCGGCCCGGCGTCTCGCCTTCGCCATGGCCGAGGCCTGGATCTCCGGCCTGCTGGTCGATGCGGCGGGGCGCGGCGCCCGGGAGTCGGCCGTCGCGGAGCTCTGGGAGTCCGGCTGCGAGCCGGCCGCCGG
>DASYBH010000501.1:0-2095 GCA_036500885.1 Candidatus Dormiibacterota bacterium | reverse complement strand
CCGCGACGCCGGTCCGGCACCCGGCCGGTGTGCGTGGAAGACGTCGCGCTGGGCGACCGTGGACGCCGCCCACGCGCCAGGGGCGAACAGGATCGCGACGATCGCGAGCGCGCCGCCGGCCGTCCCGAGCCATGCGGCGGCGCGGCCGCGCACGAGCTTCGCGGCGACGAGCACGGCGGCGGCGGCGATCCCCGCGACGAGCAGGCTGGGCCCCAGCCAGGGCAGAAAGGCCGGGAATCGCGAGCACAGGTAGGCGCACCAGACGGCCGTGATCGCGATGGCGGCGGGCAGCAGCCACTGCCGCCATCCGTCGCGACGATAAGCTGAGACGAGCAGCACGAGACCGCCGGCAGCGAGCGCCGCCTCGGCTGGAGCGAGCGCGATCAGGTAGAACGTGTGCGGGAGGCGGGCCACGCTGAACGCGACCGCGTGGACGACGAACCACAGCCCCCACATGAGGTAGCCGGCGCGGACGGGGTCGACGGCAGGCGCCCGTGCGTCATCTCGAGGCGTGCGCCCGCCGCGCGCGAAGACGCCCGCGAGGCCGATGAGCGCGAGCGGATACAGCCAGCCGATCTGCGGCGCGACACCGTTGCCAATCAGATACGTCAGCGGCCCGTCGGCGCGCTTCGCGGGTCCGCCGACCCCGAGCGCTTCGGCGCCCGTGTGGCCGACGCCGAACCGGTTCAGAGCGTTGTATCCGAACACCATCGAGATCGGCGAGTTGTCCATCGAGCCGTCGACGTAGGGCCGCGCCGAGGCGGGTGTGGCCAGCATGAAGCCGACCCACGCGAGCGACACGACGAGCGTGACGCCGCCTGCCAGCGCGACGTGCGACAGCCGGCGGGACAGAGACGTCGGTGCGGCGGCCAGGTACGCGACTCCGAACGGGATCCACACCGCCCACGCCTGCGCCATCTTCGTGTAGAAGGCGAGGCCGACGCACAGCCCGCACAGCAGCAGCGGCAGCAGGCGAGCGCCGGATACCGCCCGCTGCCACGCGGCGGCGGCGAGGACGAGCAGCAGCACGAGCAGCACGTCCGAGATCTGGGTGCGAGCCATCGCCGCCACGATCGGCGTGGTCGCGAAGACGGCGGCCGCGACGAGGCCGGCGCCGGGTCCGAGCCAGCGCCGTACGACCCGATACAGCACGAAGATCGTGAGCACGCTCTCCACCACCGGCGGCAGGAGCACCGACCACGCGTGGAACCCGAAGATCCGGGCCGACAGCGCCTGGACCCAGAAGGCGCCCGGCAGCTTGTCCACGGTGCTCCAGGCGGCCGGATCGTAGGCGCCGAAGAGGAACGCCCGCCAGCTCTCCGACATGCTCTTCACCGCCGGCCCGTAGTACAGGTGCAGCTGCGTGCTGGCGATGCCCCAGCCGTACACCACCGCGGCGAACACGGCCAGGACCAGCAGCGCGGGCAGCGCCCAGGCAGGCTGCTCGTCGGGCCGAGGCTCGTCCAGGGCCCGTGCGGACGCGATCGATGAGACCGAGGCCATTCCTCCCCCCCTTTGGCTGATCACGACGTAGTAACGACCAGCCTATCGGACGCGCCCGTCCAGCCGCGCTTCGGGCAGGGAGGGGAGGGGACGCTCACAGCCGTCGCATGTTGAGCATTGCCTTTCGAACGTGCGTTCGATACCATTGAGTCATGGCCCAGCCCCTCCCACGCCGCCTCGACGAGGAGACCGCCAACGCCGCCGGCGGCCAGCTCTGTGAGCTCGCCGCCCACGTCCACGCGGCGCTGGCCGAGCTGGCTCAGCTCGCCGCCTCCTTCGACGCCGCCGGCGGCTGGGGCGGCGCCGGCATCCGCTCCTGCGCTCACTGGCTCTCCATCCGGGCCGGCCTCGACCTGTCCACCTCGGCCGACCTCCTCCGCATCGGACACGCCCTCGCCGATCTCCCCCTGCTCAGTCAGGCCTTCGCCGCCGGACAGCTCTCCCTGGACAAGGTCCGCGCCCTGATCCGCGTCGCCACCCCGGCCGACGAGGAGGTCTGGCTGGAGCTCGCCCTGGCCGCCGACGCGGCCCTGCTCGTGCGCGTCTGCCGCGAGTGCCGGCGGTCGATGGACGCCGACGCGCCGGGCCAGGA
>DASYBH010000500.1:0-1554 GCA_036500885.1 Candidatus Dormiibacterota bacterium | reverse complement strand
CGGCCGCAGTTCCTGCTGGCGCCGTCGTAGCTGACCAGCCAGCGGGGGTTGTACCCGACGTTGGTGTAGGAGCCGAGGGTCTTGGTGGTGGTGCCGTCCCAGGGGTCGGTGATGCGGTAGTTGTCCGCCTCGCCGCCGCCGCCCTGGGTGACGACCACGAAGTGGGAGCCGGTCAGGCCGCGGAGCATGCCGGCGATGACGGGCTTGCCCGCCCTGAGGAAGGCGTCGAGTCCGTCCCAGCTGAAGTCGGTGCGCTCGCCGCCCTGGACCCTGCCGCTGGTGCACCCGGGAGCCGAGGCCCAGTAGATGGGGTCGGCGCCGGAGCCGAGGCAGGCGTTGAGGTCGGGAGGGGACATGATCGCGCCGTAGTAGTTGAGGAGCATGGTGGTCGCGGTGAGGGCGCAGCCGAAGCCGCCGATGGGATCGCCGCCGGCCAGCATGATGAGGTCGCGCCAGGAGGGGTCGTTCTGGCTGAAGACGGGGACCCCGCAGGGGGAGCCACTCTGGGTGGGGCTGGCGGCCGGGGTGGGAGAGGCCTGTGAGCGGGATGCGCTGGCGGCGGAGTCCGCGCCGGTGAGTGGCGAGGGGCCGACCGGGCCGCGGGCGGACTCCACGCCCTGGAGGAGGCCGATCTGGCCGGCGGCCGTCCAGCAGAGCGAGGCGGAGTGACCGCGGGCGAAGACGTCGACCGGCAGCTCCGAGACCTTCTGCGGGGGCTGGGAGGCGTCGCCGCGAGCGCTCCAGACCTCGAAGGCGGCGGGCGCACCGCCGCTGGGGGCGCGGCCGACCACGTAGGCCAGCTGGTCGCCGCCCGGGGACCAGGCGGGACGCACCGGCGCCAGGCCTCTGGCGATGTCGGCGACCAGGTGGGGGGCCTGGGGGCTGGCCACGTCGAGGTACTGGAGGCGAGCGCCGTTCATGAGCTCGTCGGTGGCGGTGACGTAGGCCAGGAGGCGGGAGTCGCCGGAGAGGGCGAGGAGGGTGTCGAACATGCCGGGGAGTGAGGAGGCGGGCTCGATGCGGAGGACGTGGAGGTCGGAGTAGTCGAGGTTGCTGATGCGGATGAGGGTGTTCTGGTCGTCGCTGAACAGGCTGGCGACGTGATCGGGAGCGCTGATGCACTCCTGGGCGGAGGAGGCGATGTGCAGGACCGGTCTGGCGTGCAGCCACAGGCCCACACCGGCGCCGGCGCCGGCCAGCAGGACCACCGCGACGGCCGCCGCGATCGCCGCGGTCCGCGTGAGAACGAGACGCCTCATCTTCCCAATCCCCTCTGCGTGTCGGCACCACCTGGCGAGTCGATCCTCGCCGCCGGCATTGAACCATCTGCGCGCCAGCCAACCATGGGCATTTCTGCCCTCCGGTACTGGAACGTCCCGAGAGCGCCGTCTGGCCGGCGGACGTTGAGTCTTCGTTGACTGCCCGAAAAGTCGCGTTTGCCAGACTTCCGGGCAGATGGAGAAGGGAGTGCTGGGCATGACCGTGATCGCCGGCCAGGAGCCGGCACGGGATCGCATCCCGGTGTACGTCGCCGCCTGCGACCCGCTGTCCCGG
>DASYBH010000499.1:0-4620 GCA_036500885.1 Candidatus Dormiibacterota bacterium | reverse complement strand
GTGCACCGCTAGTGGGGGGGAGGGAAGCTACGTCAGGTCGCGATGCGACTAGCTAGAGGTCGGTGTTCGAGTGTCCTGATGGAACGTGTACCCCCGATTGGGTCTCGGGGCTTCGAGCGGCGCCCGCTGTCCCTTGCCCATAGTTTCGGCCACGCGGGGGCGCGTGGACACGGCATTCGGCCTGGGCCCTAGACGAGCTCTTAGACAGCGGCGCCCGACCGCCGGGATCCACCGACGCAGCGCAGCGAGGTCCTGGGGGGCGCGTACGCGGTGGATCTCGGCGCCGCGGGCCGTCAAGCCCTCCCCGTATGGCCGCTCTGTCCCCCACGATCGGGACGACTATCCCATCGCGGTGCTCGGCGTGGGCTCCTACAGTCCACCACGTGGTCATCGTGCCCCAGCGGCCCGGCGAGGGCGGTCGGGATCCCGCCACGGTCGGGCCCGGCGTGGTCATCGTGGACAGTCAGGCGCTCTTCATGGAAGCCCTGGCCGGGCTGCTGTCGCGCCCCCCGCTCCGCGCCGTTCCGCGCACGGCCATGCGCTCGGACGCCGCGCTGGAGCTGCTGGCGCGCCAGCCGGCCGACCTCGTCCTCTGCGACCTGCGGATCCAGCCACTGCCCCTCCGCAGCTTCCTGACGGCGCTCCGTGAGCTGGAGAGGCCGCCTCCGGTGATCGTCCTGGCCGACGCAGACGACGAACAGGCGCTGATCGCGGAGATCGAGACCGGCGTCGCCGGCCTCTTCACGAAGGACTCGGATCCCGAGCAGTTCCTGGAGGGCGTCAGGGCCATCCTCGCCGGCCATCGGGCCGTCGGCGCGAACGTCATGCACCGTCTGGTCGCCCGGCTGAACGGCACCGAGCCCGCGCCCCACCGCCCGGGGCTGGACCAGCTCTCGCCAACCGAGCTGGACATCCTGGCGATGGTCGGCGCGGCCAGCTCGGTCGAGCAGATCGCCACGGCCAGGGGCATCAGTCAGAAGACGGTCCGCAACCACCTGGCCAACATCTACCGGAAGCTCGATCTGCGAAGCCGAACGGAGGCGATGCTGTGCGCCGCCCGAATGGGACTCACCCTCCCCTCCTGACCCCGGGGGGTCAGGGGGGGCAGGTCGTCTTCCTTACTCCCCCTCATCTGCCGGGGGGTCAGGGCAGACAAGTCGTCTCCCCCTCCCGCCACCTGCCGGCACCGGGACAAATGGCCCATGCGGAGGCGCATGACCTATTCACCTGCGCCCCGCCCGTTGGCGATCATTCGGCTATGACCGGCTACGGAGGGCGGAATGCGCCCTTCGACAGGCCCACCGACGTGGACACGGCCACGCCCGAGTCGGGCACCGATCCCGTGGCTACCGTGGATCTGAGCACCAGTACGAGCGACAGCGACGCGCTCGGGCTCGTGCCGGAGGCATACGCCACGGCCAACGACCTGATCCCGCTCCAGGTCCGGGACGGCCTCCTCGTCATCGCCTCCGCCGACCCCGGCGACACGGCGATCCTCAGCGAGGTCCAGGTGCTGAGCCGCCACCGGGTCCAGGCGCTCGCCGCCCCGCGGGCCGAGATCCACGAGGCGATCCGCCAGCGGTACAAGGTCCTGCCCCACGTCGACGAGCACGTGCGCGCGTTCACGCAGCGGGCGGGGATCGAGGTGGCGGAGGACCGCTCGGCGCTGCAGAGCATCAGCGAGCAGTCGCCCGTGGTCAACGTCGTCAACATCATCATCGCCCAGGGGCTGCGCGACCGGGCATCGGACATCCACCTGGAGCCGCAGCAGATGCACCTGCGCGTCCGCTTCCGGATCGACGGCATCCTGACGGACGCGCTGCGCCTGCCCAAGAGCATGGCCCCCTCCCTGTCGTCGCGCATCAAGGTGATGGCCAACCTGGACATCGTCGACCGGCACAGGGCGCAGGACGGACAGATCCGGCACGAGACGGAGGGACGCCAGGTCGACATCCGCGTGTCGACCGCGGAGACCATCTGGGGCGAGAAGGTGGTGCTGCGGCTGCTCGACCAGGGCCGCACGGTCATCAGCCTGGACCAGCTGGGCCTGGAGGCCGACGGCTACGGGACGATGTCACGGCTGCTTCGCTCGCCGTTCGGGATGCTGGTGGTCAGCGGGCCGACGGGCAGCGGCAAGACGACGACGCTCTACGCGGCGATCAATGAGCTCGACCCGATCAGCCAGAACATCACGACCGTCGAGGATCCGGTCGAGTACACGTTCGAGAACATCAACCAGATCCAGATCCGCAAGGTGGCCAACCTCTCGTTCGCCAACGGGCTGAGGGCCATCCTGCGCCAGGACCCCGACGTGATCCTGGTCGGCGAGATCCGCGACATGGAGACCGCGGAGATGGCCATCCAGTCGGCGCTGACGGGCCACCTCGTGCTCTCCTCGCTGCACGCCACGGACGCCGCCGGCGTGATCCAGCGGTTCATCGAGATGGGCATCGAGGGCTTCCTTGTCTCGTCCGCCCTGATCGGGGTCGCCGCCCAGCGGCTGGTCCGCCGCATCTGCGGCTACTGCAAGGAGCCCTACGAGCCGGCCGCCGACGAGCGCCGGCTCTGGCTGGAGTACGGCAGCTACGACAAGACGTTCTTCTACCACGGCCGCGGCTGCACCCACTGCGCCCACACCGGCTTTCGCGGCCGGATCGGCGTCTTCGAGGTGCTGCCGATCTCCGACACGATCAAGCGCCTGATCAGCGCCAGGGCGGCGGCGCAGGAGATCCGCGATCAGGCGATTCGCGAGGGGATGACCACGCTCCGCAAGGACGGCGTGCAGAAGGTCGGCGCCGACCTGACGACGCTGGCCGAGGTCATTCGCTGCGTCTGGATCAACTGATGGCGACGTATCGCTACGTTGCGTACGACAGCGCGGGCCGGCGGCTGACCCGGGCCGTGGCCGCCCAGTCGGACGAGCAGGTCAAGCAGATGCTCTGGGACCAGGGCCTGCACATCGTCGACATCCGCACGCGGCTGCGGACGCCGGCGCTCGAGGAGCTGTTCCCGAGCTTCGTCCGTGTCCGCCGCAGCGAGGTCATCGTGTTCACCCGGCAGCTGGCCACCTTCGTCAGGGTGGGCATGCCGATCGTGGAGAGCCTCTCGGTCCTGCGCGACCAGGCCGGGTCGACGCTGATGAAGCGAGCGCTGACCGAGATGATCCTCGACCTCGGCACGGGCGCGGCGCTGTCCGCGGCGATGGCGCGGTTCCCCCGCATCTTCCCCGCGCTCTACGTGGACATGATCCGGTCGGCCGAGGTCAGCGGCAACCTCGACGACGTGCTGCGCCAGCTCGCCACCTACATGGCCAGGGACGAGGGAGCCAAGCGCAAGGTGCGCAGCGCGATGATCTACCCCGCCATCGTGGTCGGTCTCGCGCTGGTCGTGATCAGCGTCCTGGTCGCCTTCGTGCTGCCGGCGTTCGCGAATCTCTTCGGCGAGTTCCGGGCGACGATGCCCCTGCCGACGCGCGCCCTCTTCGCCATCGGCACCTTCTGCCGCGAGCACGTGCTCGAGATTCTCGGCGCGCTGGGCCTGCTGACCTCGGCGATCGCCGTCTACGCCAGCACGAAGGCGGGTCGCGACTTTCTGGACGGCGTCCTGCTGCGGCTGCCGATGCTCGGAGTGATCGTCCGCTACTCCGTGATCGAGCGGTACGTGCGCACGCTGAGCACGCTGGCCAGGGCGGGCGTCCCGATCACCAAGATGCTGGACACCGCCATCACCTCTGTCGGGAACGCCGAGTACCGCACGGGCCTGGCCTCCGTCAAGGAGAGCATGCTGAGCGGCGAGGGCTTCGCGACGCCGCTGGAGCGCACAGGCCTCTTCCCCCGCATCGTGATCCAGATGGTGCGGGTCGGCGAGGAGACCGGCAGCCTCGACGCCAACCTGGAGCAGGCGGCCGAGCACTACGCCGAGGAGGTCGACTACCGGCTCAAGCGCATGATCGCGCTCATCGAGCCGGCCCTGGTCATCGCGGTCGGCGTGGTGGTCGGCTTCATCGCGGTCTCCGTCATCGCGCCCATGTACGCCCTGGTCCATGCCATCCACTGAGCAGGGAAGACGACTTGCCCCCCCTGACCACCCGGCGGATGAGGGGGGGAGGGGACGTCGCGGCGGTCAGAGCGGGATGTCGCTGGTCGAGGCGGTGGTCGCGTCCGCCCTGATGGGGATCGGCGTGGTGGGCGGGCTCACGGCCTGGGACACCGCCTCGGTGAGCGCCGGCAGGGCCGTGCGCGACGCCTGGGCGAGCTGCATCGTCCGCGCGGAGCTCGACGCGATCCTGTCCGCCAAGTACGCAAGCCCCAACGCGGCTGGAGGGTCACCCTACAACGTGCCCCCTGAGTTCGCGGCGGACGGGACGGTCCGGGTGACGGTCGTGCCCCCGAGCACCGCCCGCGGCGGGCGCGGCACCCCCGGCGAGGACGGCGAGGGCTCGGGCGACGAGGTCGATCAGGCGCAGCAGGAGGCCGAGCAGGACCTCGAGCGCCTCGCCCAGGACCACGCGGGCGAGATCAGCAAGATGGAGCAGGCCCTCGCCAACGGCACGAGCGACGAGGAGATGAAGGCGCTGCGCGACGAGGCCAAGCGCCACGCCGAGGCGATCCGGGAGGCCGT
>DASYBH010000498.1:0-4200 GCA_036500885.1 Candidatus Dormiibacterota bacterium | reverse complement strand
CTTCCCCTCGTCGCCCCACTGTCCTCCAACGACGATCGTAACGCCCATGACAGACGGCTATTCTAGAGGATGGCTGGATGTGCCTCTGTCGCTTCGAGGCGACACAGGCACGACCCCACCCGATGCTGCCGCCCCTGCCCGGTATCATTCGGCAGGTGCATGACGACGACCTGGCTACCCTGCTAGCCGAGATGCGGGCCGAGCACGGTGCATCCTCCACTGAGGATTACGCCTGGGCCGACCAGGTGCTCGACATCCAGCGCGGTCCCAGGCTGGCGCCGCCGGCCAGCGGGGTGGCGCAGACGTAGCCGTCAGCCTCCCCTGAACCCCGGCACGTTCGGCCATCATGTCGGGGTGAGCCCCGAACTGCTCGTACTGACGCCCGCGCTCCCACCGGCCGACCGCCTGGTACGCCTGATCTGGTTCGTGCTCACGGTGGCCGAGTCCATCGTCGGGCTGCGCGTCCTCTTCCGTGCTCTCGCCTCGACAGAGGCCGGGTTCGTCCGGTTGGTCTACAGCATCAGCGTGCCGCTGGTCGCTCCGTTCCGGCCGATCGCGCCGGACCAGTCGCTGGGCCCGGACGGCCGGCGCGTGGTCGAGATCAGCTCCCTGATCGCGATGCTGCTGCTGTTCCTGGGCGCCTACCTGCTGGTCACGCTGATCGACATCGTCGCCGGCTGACGACGAGCGACCCAGGCTCCTCGGTGCGGGCGCGCCCAGCGCGGCGCGCCTAAGCCTGGCGTCTGGGCGGCCTCACAGGGCGCAGGAACGCGGCCGCGGCCCGAGCACGGCTCGACAGCTCGGGGTGATGGAGCAGGAACCCGGCCAGCAGGACGGCCGGTACGTCCGCCAGGCGCTCGACCACCAGGTAGCGCGGCTCCCAGGTCGGCCGGAACTTGGTCTTGAACGCGGAGAGGCCCGGCGACGCGCTGCGCACCCCGAGCCAGTCGTGCACGATTCGAGCCACGATCTCCCATCCGGCGCTGGCGACCGGCGCCAGGCCCAGGCTCGCCACATCGGCGCGGCCCCGGAACGCGTCGAGGCACGCGGCCATCAGGCACTCGCTCGTGCCCGGCGGCGCCTCGCCGGCCCGCTTGACCTCGTCCAGCACCATCGTGCGCGCGGCCGGGAGCCACAGCCAGGTCACATACCCGACCAGCTGCCGGTCGCGCAGGGCGAGGCCGGCGATGCGCTCGACGTTTGCCGGATCGCCCGGCCGCCCGATCGAGAAGGCCATCTCCCCCAGGGGGCTGCGCTGCGCCGCCCGGTCCGCGAGCGCGTCCATCTCCGAGCGCACATCGCGCGGCACCTCCGGCTCGGGCATGACGTCGACGGACACGCCGAGCCGGCGCGCCTTCGTCACCTGGTGCCGGACGTTGGCCATCGGCCGGCCCTCGAGGCTGAACCGCGACACGTCCACCAGCGCCTCGCGCCCGACCGCGAAGCGCCAGGTGCCGGCCAGCGCGCCGGCGGCCAGCTCCGGCACCTGGTACCAGGCCGGCCGCCAGCCGCGCCGCCGGCAGGCCGACCGGAACTCGGAGGCGATGGCGGCCGCGGAATCCGGCTCACCGATCGGAGGGCCGAGCACCATGGCGACGCCGTTGGAGCAGCCGAACGCGAGGAACGAGCGCCCGTCCCGCGCCCAGAAATGGCGCTTGTCACGCATCAACGCAAACGGGGCGACGCTCGACCCGGCGCGGCCGAGGTAGAGGCGCAGCGCGGCACTGACGTCCCGGCGCGCCGGCAGCGGGGGGTTGCGGTCCAGCAGCGCCACCCCGCCCACCAGGGAGAGGAAGCCCGCCGTCAGGGGGATCAGGAACACCGGCGCCGGGTGCGGTCCGCGGGCGGCCGAGAGCAGGGCCCAGATGCTCACCGCGGCGCAGAGCAGCGCCACTCCGAGCAGCGACCAGCCCAGGCGGCTGGACACGGGGTCGCTCTGCTCGGCCCACAGCGAGCTGGCCAGCATCGCGGCGATCGCGTCCCCGACAGCGATCGCGACCAGGCTGCGCTGGCCCGACAGCAGCGACAGGCCCGCGGCCGTCAGCGCCAGAACGACCAGGATGCGGCCGAACGCGCGCTTGGGCCGCGTCGCCAGATACAGGGCGGTCGCGGCGACCGCGAGCGCGACGGCGAGCCTCGCGGGCGCCGGCAGCCCCATGAGGACGTCCGCAGCCCACCGGAGCGACCGGTGATGCTGGGCCCACCGCTCCAGCGACAGCACGCCGCTGGCAAGGGCCAGAAAGGTCAGGACCGCCCGAGCGAGAGGATCAGCGGTGGCCCGGAGCTCACGTACCGCCATACACAATCTATTGAAACGAACGAGCGCCGATTTCGGTCATGCACGAATGTGCGACCGGGTCACGTGGCGTTCCAGGCGGGCATTGCCCAGGTTCCCTGGAGGGCTGCCCGCGCGCTCTCGGGCAGCCCGGTCGCACCGGCGACGGTCGCGCTCACCTGCCCGACGAGCTGGCTCCACCAGGCCGCGTCGAGCCCGGCCGGGCGGGTCGTGACCACCGCCAGCCGCACATTCTCGGCCTCGTCCGCCCTGAGCCGGCTGACGTTCGCCCACTCCCCCAGCAGGCGGTCCAGCTCTCCGTCCGATGGCGTCCGCGGAGCGCTCACCGCGCCTCTCCCAGCTCGACGGCGAGCTGCCGGCGGGCCTGGCTGAGCCGGTAGCGGATCGTCCCGGCCGGCTCGCCCAGCAGCTCCCCCACCTGTGCGCTCGTCAGCCCGCCGGTCACATGGAGGCTCAGCACCACGCGGAGCCGCTCCGGCAGGTGCTGGATCGCGCGCTCCAGAAGGGCCAGGCGCTCGTTGAGCTCGGCCCTGGCGGCGGGCTCCTCCGCCGCCGGCGCGGTGGGCTCGACCGCGAGCTCCGGATACTCCCGCACGGCCGCCGCGGCGGCATTGCCACGGTGGACGTCGATCACCAGGTTGCGGGCCACGGTGAAGATCCAGGCGCGCTGCCGCTCCGCCGGCAGCGCGCGCCCCGACTCCAGGTGCCGCCAGGCCCGCAGGAACACCTCCTGGAGCAGGTCGCGCGCCACCTCCCGGTCGCCGGCGCGGCCAAGGAGGTAGGCGTGGATCGTGCGCCGGTGCGCCTCGTAGAGCCGGTTGAAGTCGCACTCCGCGTCGCTCCCATCGGCCCCGGTCACCGGTCCTCGTCGATCGTCTTGATGAGACCGTTCTTCTGGACGGCCAGTACCTGGAGCAGCGGCACGAGGTCCGCCGACGCCTCGAGCACTCCATTCAGCGCAATCGCGGCGACGCGTTCCCGCACGATCTCGCGTGTCACGTCCGGCTCCACCCGGAACTCGCCGTTCAGCACCAGCGTGACCGGCCCGTCGAGCAGTTCGAAGAAACCCGCGCCGAAGCGATCTTTGCCGTTGAACAGGCGCGGCGGGGCCGTGTACCAGACCGCGCCGCCGACGGTCGTCAGCGCCGGGCTCAGCACCGCCTCGCTCTCCTCCGGCGCGACCAGGCCGCCCACCGCGATGACCTGCTGGAAACCGACAGTGAGCACCGGGCCGGTGACCACCAATGCGCCTGCCGAGAGGAGGATGTCCTCCGGCATCCCGTTGGGGTTGGCCAGAACCTCGCCGCTGATCCGCGACTCGCCCTGGAGCACCTTCACGGTCTGACCCTCGGCCCAGCGATAGTACGTCACGCTGCCCACCACGTTGCGGAGCGCGCCGGCCAGCGCCGCCTGGCTGCCGTCGGGAGCGACCACCGCACCCACGACCATGATCCCCTGGAAGCCGACCCGCTCGACCGGGCTGGTCACGACCAGGACTCCCGTGACGACCAGGATGGTCGGCTGGCCGGCGCCGGCCGCCAGGGCGGCGCCGTCCATGGTCACCGCGCCGGTGTGGACGTTGACCCTCGCGCCGTCCGGGACGGGCAGCACCTGCGCGACGTTCCGCATGGGGATCGCGGCCAGCGCCTCGCTCAGGGACTGCGGAACGATCACGGTGGCGACGTTCCTGATGCTCTCGACGCGCGCCAGCGCCCCGGCCGTCATGGTGGTCAGGTCCAGCAGCGCGATGTTCTCGATCGCGCGCCCGGTGTTCTGCTCGGCGTGCTCGCTCATCTGGCGCTCCTCAGGGCTGCCCGCAGCGCGGCCGGACCGCCGAGCATGAGCCCGACCCTCGCCAGGGCGGTGCCGGCGGCGAGGCGCGCCGTCGCGCGCGAACCCCCGGC
>DASYBH010000497.1:0-1838 GCA_036500885.1 Candidatus Dormiibacterota bacterium | reverse complement strand
CTCATCTCGTGATGGTGGCGGGACGGCGCCAGGGGCCGAGCCGGCGCTCGTAGTCCGGGCCGCTGCGCTTGAGGCCGCGCCAGACCCGGCCGCCCTCGAACCGGGAGATCGCGCCCGCGCGGACCATCTCGACGACGACCTGGTGCGTGGCGAGCACGGGCGCGTCGAACCGGCGGCACAGGTCGGCGCCAAGGCGGTCGTCGACCAGGACGATCGGTCGCCGCCCCGCCTGGATCAGCTCCCCGGCCAGCCGTGCCGTCGCCAGCTCACCGACGTTCTTCCTGCCGTGGTCGCAGGGACCCCTGAAGTAGGGGGCCATGCGGGCGACCCACGCCATACCCACGCCGCTCAGCTCGGCCACGCGGCCGTGCTGCTCCAGGTGCCGCAGGAAGCGCTCGGTCGCGGCGAACCGGCCCCGGTTGCTGACCAGCTCGCGGTGGACCTCCCGAACGGTCCACAGCGCGTCCCCGAACCAGTCGAGCAGCGTGTGGGCGTGGCCCACCTGGGCGAATGCACACAGCGAGGAGGTCTCACCCAGGACCAGATCTCTTCCTCGCAGCCGGCTCTGCCGGTGTTCCGCAGCCACGGCGTCACCTCCTTGGTTGGTCGTCTAGTCGATTGCTCTTCCGTGGCGGCGCATGCGCTGGACCTCGAGTCGGTCCACGTGCAGCCGCTCGGCCGCTGTCTCGCCGTCGATGAGTCCGTCCTCCACCGCCCGCAGCACGGCGCGCCTGGTCACCGCTGGCAGGCGGACGCCGAGCCGGCGCTCCTCCGTCACGGTGTCCTCGAGCTCGGACAGGCCGAGCTGCCAGGCCAGGTCGCGATGCTCGCCCGCCTCGATGCGCGCCTGGAGGGCACGCCGCACCGCGGGTCGCACGCGCCTCAGCCGCTCCAGGCGATGCAGCGCGACCTCGCAGCTCACGCCGTAGTGGTTCGCCAGTCGCGCGACGGTCTCCAGGTCCGGCTGGGCGTCACCGCGGGACCGCAGCCAGCGGTCCAGGCCCACGCCCGGCAGGAGCAGCTCCGCGGCGAACTGGTTGGCGCCGACCTCGCGACGGTCGCGCGAGCTGGTGTCGATCACCCTGTCGACCGCCACGCCGTGCCCGAGTCGGTGGTGCCCGTACTCGTGCGCGATCGTGAATCGGACCCGGACGGGGTGCGGCGACGAGTTGATCATGATCACGGGCACGCCCTCGCGGGTCTGGTACAGGCCGGCCAGCCCCTGCTCGCCCAGGTGGCACAGGGCGATGCAGACCCCGCCGTCACGTTCGAGCACGCGTACGAGGTCCGCGACCGGCGCCTCGTCGCCCAGCCCCAGCCGGGCCCGCTCGTCGCGTGCCAGCTGCTCCGCGGCGCTCACAGCAACTCCTCCAGTGCCCTGGCGGCCAGGACCTCGCGAACGACCATCTCGAACGTGGACAGACCGTGCCGCAGGGCCGTCTCGCCGGCCCCGCCGGTCCGCAGCAGCACCGGCCCGGGCTGCTCCCTGGTCACGATCAGGCCGGGCTCGACGCGCAGGAGCTCGGCGAGCGCGTAGAGCTCCCAGGCGTTGAGCCGCCGCTCGCCCCGCTCGATCCGGTCGACGTCATCCGGGTCGATGGCGAGCCGGGCCGCGACCGCGGCCTCGTCCAGGCCAGCCTGGCGCCGCAGCTCCGCCACCACCGCGCCCATCTCCGCGGGGGTCCTGTATGCGTCCTCGGTCACCTCGGGGCCACCGTAGCAGGGCAGGTCGCGCCGTCCAAGGAAGTGGCCCGTGATTTACACAGGTGGGCGCCGAACGGATGGTCCACCGTTCGCGACTGTCTCGTTCACGCCGCAAAATGACGCGATGAGACATT
>DASYBH010000496.1:0-2372 GCA_036500885.1 Candidatus Dormiibacterota bacterium | reverse complement strand
GGCGGTTGACGGGGTCAGCCTCCACGTCGACGAGGGCGAGACGGTCGGCGTGGTCGGCGAGTCCGGCTGCGGCAAGACCATGACGGCGCTGTCCGTGCTGCGGCTGGTGCCCGAGCCGGGCCGCATCGTCGGCGGCCACATCTGGTTCCGGAACCACGACGTGACGCGGATGAGCCCGGACCAGATCCGCGACTTCCGGGGCAGCGACGTGGCGATGATCTTCCAGGACCCGATGACGTCGCTGAACCCGGTGACCCGGATCGGGAGGCAGATCGAGGAGGCCATGACGGCCCACGAGCGCTTCTCGCCGTCGCAGGCGCTCGACAGGGTGGTCCCGCTGCTGCAGCGGGTCCGCATCCCATCGGCCGAGCGGCGCAGGCAGGACTACCCGCACCAGTTCTCAGGCGGCATGCGGCAGCGCGGGATGATCGCGATGGGCCTGGCCAACGAGCCCGCCATGCTGATCGCCGACGAGCCGACGACCGCGCTCGACGTGACGGTCCAGGCGCAGATCATCGCGCTGCTGAGGCAGCTGAACCGCGACCTGGGCACCGCGATCATGCTGATCACCCACAACATGGCCCTGGTTGCCAGCCTGTGCAGCCGGGTGGTCGTGATGTACGCCGGCAGGGTGGTCGAGGAGGGCCCGGTCGATCAGATCTTCCGGGACCCGCAGCATCCGTACACGTGGTCGCTGCTCCGCTCCGTGCCGCGCGTCGACGAGGCGCGCAAGGGGCGGCTGGTCAGCATCAGCGGCCTGCCCCCCGACCTGGTCCGCCTGCCGCCGGGCTGCAAGTTCCATCCGCGCTGCGCCTTCCGCGAGGATCGCTGCTCGGAGGAGGAGCCACCCCTGGGCGAGGTCGGGCCGCAGCAGCAGGCCCGCTGCTGGGTCCTGATGCGCAACGTGGCCCAGGAGGAGGCGAAGAAGCTCGAGGCGCCCGTGGTGCCGCACGACGTGGCGGTGGAGCTGCAGGAGACGGCGGATGGCGCTTGAGGCCCCCACCGGAACCGCCGTGCAGCCCGGCGTCGACCCGATCATCCTGCGCGTCGAGAACGTCTACAAGCACTTCCCGGTCGGCGGCGTCGGCGGCGAGGTCGTTCGGGCGGTCGACGGAGTGAGCTTCGAGGTCCGTCGCGGCGAGACGCTCGGGCTCGTCGGCGAGTCGGGTTGCGGCAAGTCCACGCTCGCGCGGCTGATCACCCACCTCCAGCCCGCAACCGCGGGCAGCGTGCTGTTCGAGGGCCAGGACCTGACCCGGCTGAGCGGGTCGAGGCTGCGCCGCGTGCGCCGCCAGCTCCAGATCATCTTCCAGGACCCGTACGCGTCACTGGACCCGCGCATGACGGTGGGCGAGATCATCGCCGAGCCGATCGACAACTTCGGCATCGCCAGGGGCAGGGCGCGCCAGGAGCGCATCCAGGAGCTGCTGCGCCTGGTGGGCCTCAACCCGAACTTCACCAACCGCTACCCGCACGAGTTCTCCGGCGGTCAGCGGCAGCGTATCGGGATCGCCCGCGCGCTGGCGCCGAACCCGACGTTCATCGTCTGCGACGAGGCGGTCTCAGCGCTGGACGTGTCGATCCAGGCGCAGATCATCAACCTGCTGCAGGACCTGCAGCGGGAGTTCAACCTGACCTACCTCTTCATCGCCCACGACCTGGCGATCGTTCGGCACCTGTCGGACCGGGTGGCCGTGATGTACCTGGGCAAGGTGGTCGAGGTCGCGGACCGCAACGACATCTACGACACCCCGCAGCACCCGTACACGCGGGCGCTGCTCTCCTCGATCCCGGTGCCGGACCCGGTGGTGGAGCGCGGCCGCGAGGCGGTCCTGCTCCAGGGCGAGATCCCCTCGCCGGTCAACCCGCCCTCCGGCTGCCGGTTCCACACGCGCTGCCCCATCGCCAGGGCCCCCGGTGTCTGCTCGGAAGCCGAGCCGGAGCTGGAGCCGCACGGGCGCCCCGGGCAGCGTGCGGCCTGCCACTTCGCCGGCATGCCGATCGCCTGATTCCCGCGCCGCGCGACCCCCTCTCCTCCGACCGGTCGGAGGAGAGGGGTCGGGGCGTGGCCGGGGTGGATGCGACAGTAGCGGCGTGGCTCGCGTGCGCGGCACGCGGCCGCGCATGGAACTGTCCGTCATTTGTTCGTCTGGACGGCTCAGACTGGCCCCCACGACCCGGAGGGGGGTCGCTCAGGTCGGTCTCGGCGATGAGCGCGCCCGGGATCTGATGAAGCGCCCCCCTCCGGCCGCTGGGGCGGCCTCCCCCGCGAGGGGGGAGGGGCCAGAACGCGCCACATGGGTCGTTGCGGTAGTGTCGGCGCCGTGACGACCAGTCCCAGATCCGGGACCGGCAGGCCGGCTGGTCCGGCC
>DASYBH010000495.1:0-5471 GCA_036500885.1 Candidatus Dormiibacterota bacterium | reverse complement strand
GCCCAGCTCGCACCGGCGTTCACCTTTCAGAGCCCGCTGATGCGGTTCGACGACCCGGCCGCCTACCTGGCGAGCCATGGCGACTTTCAGCAGGTGGTGACAGGACTCGACATGATCAGCGAGCTGTACGGCGAGGGTGAGGCCACCCTCGTCTACGACCTGCACACGGCGACGCCGGCAGGGACCCAGCGCACCGCCGAGCACTTCACCCTGGCCGCCGGCAAGATCGCGTCGATCCTGTTGATCTTCGACGCCTCTCCCTGGCGCCCCATGCTGGCGGCCCTGGGCCTCATCGACAGCTGACCGGGGCGGGAGCCCGACCGCTGTCGCTCAGCTACCGGCTCACTCACCGTCGCGCAGGGCGTCCAGCATCCGCCGGTAGAAGCGCAGGTTGTGGAGCGTCGCGAGTCGCGGTGCGAGCGCGTCCTCGATGCGAAAGAGGTGGGCGAGGTAGGCGCGCGAGACGGTCCGGCAGCACGGGCAGTCGCAGCCCTCCTCGACCGGGCGCTGGTCTCGCAACCAGCGCTCGTCGCCGGCCGCCATGACGGCGTAGCCCCTCGCGGCGCCGTCATCTCTGACGTACAGCTTTCCGCGCCGCGCGTTCCTCGTGGGAAGCGAGCAGTCGAACAGCGAGTATCCGGCCCGCCAGGCGTCGCGGACGTTGTCCGGCGACCCGATGCCCAGCGCATGCTTGGGGACCGCTGGCGGCAGCAGCTCGGCGACCTCGCGCACCATCTCGACCAGCCGGCCATCGTCGCTGATCGGCCAACCACCGAAGCCGTAGCCGTCGAACCCGATCTCCAGCAGCGCCTCGGCGCACCGCCTGCGCAGTGCGCTGTCCGACCCTCCCTGCACCACCGCGAAGAGCAGGGGGCGTGAACCGCGCTCCGCGGTGCGCTCCTCGTAGAGCCTCTTCGTACGCCGTGCCCAGTCGATCGTCAGCTCGACGCTCTCGGTCTGAAGCGCAGGCGGTGCATCGGGATGGGTGCAGTAGTCGAGCGTGAACAGGATGTCCGCGCCGAGTCGCAACTGAGCGTCGAGGCAGCGTTCAGGCGTCCACTGCTTGAATTCCTGGGTGGGTTGGAAACGATAGGTGAAACCCTGGCGGGAGACTCTGGCAAGGTTCTTGGCGGCGGCCACCAGGGACATCACCTGGAAGCCTCCGGAATCGGCAGCCACCGGTCCCTGCCAGCCCATGAACGAGTGGACGCCGCCCAGCTTCGCCACGATCGAGACACCCGGCGTGCGGCTGAGGTGGAGGGTGTTCACCATCAGTCCCGGCACGCCGACGGCCAGCAGGTCCTGACTGTCGACGTTCCGCACCACCCCCCGCGTGGCGTCCGGCAGGAACGCCGGCATGTGAAGCGCGGAGTGTGCAGTCTGGAGCTGGCCGCACGGCATCGAATCGCTCATGATATCGGGACAGCGGCGGGATGGCTGCCGGGCGGTTCCCCGGCTGCGATAGGCTTGGCTCGATGACGGACCGCGACGGTGGGCGGCGGGGTCGGCTCGTGATTGTCGGAACGCCGATCGGGAACCTCTCCGACCTCTCCCCTCGTGCTGTGCGGAGCCTGAGCGAGGCGGATGTCATCGCCTGTGAGGACACTCGTGTGACGCGCAAGCTGCTCAGTGCCGCGAGCGTCCGTGCTCCACGACTGATGTCGGTGCGCCGTGAGAACGAGGCGAGTCTCGTGGGCGCCATCGTCCGCCTCGTCGAGGGTGGGGCCACTGTGGCGCTGGTCAGCGACGCCGGCATGCCCGCCATCTCCGATCCGGGCCAGCGGGTGATCGCGGCGGCCGCCGACCTGCCGGTCGAGGTCGTCCCGGGCCCCTCCGCGGTGACCGCGGCGCTGGTCGTCAGCGGACTCGACTCGTCGCGGTTCTGCTTCGAGGGGTTCCTCCCTCGCAGGGGCGCCGAGCGTCTCGCTCGACTGCGGGAGGTTGCGGGATCCCGTGTGACAGCTGTCGTCTTCGAGGCGCCCAAACGCGTCGGCGCCACGCTCGCCGACCTCGCCGTCCACTGCGGCCCCGAGCGGCGGTGCGCCGTCGTCTGCGAGTTGACCAAGCTGCACGAGTCCGTGTGGCGTGGACCGCTCGGCCAGGCGGGGGAGCGCTTCGCGGCCGCCGAGCTCAGGGGTGAGTACGTCATCGTGCTCGAGGGTGCGCCGGAGCCGCCTCCGGTCGACGAGGCGACCATCGCCGCTAGCCTCGCCGCCAGCCTGGAGGCCGGGCTCCGGGGCCGTTCGGCCGTCGACCAGGTGGCGGCTGGGCTGGGCGTGTCGCGCCGCCGGGTCTACGACGTGCTGAACAGCCGTACGAGCGCATGAAGGAAGACATCTCCCCCCCTCATCCGCCGGGGGGCAGGGGGGGCAAGTCGCGCGTGAAGGGGCCGCTGAGCGTCAGGCCGTGACCGCGAATCCCGTCGATCACATCGTCGAGGAGGTGACGCGGGGTCGCAAGTACCGCCACGTCACCCCGGAGGTGATCGAGCACGTCGGCGCTCAGGAGCTGCGCCGTACCCGGAACCTGCGCGACGCCGTGAGGGCGACGAAGAACAAGCTGCACCAGGTGGGCGGCGCCTACCTTCTCTCCGAGATGCGGTACCCGCTCTGGCTCGCGCGGCTCACCGCCGCTCGGCAGGACGAGGACGCCGGGGCATTCGCCGGCGCATGCCGCGACGTCATGGCCCACCACGCATCGACGCGGGAGCGCCTGGCCGACCTCGCCACGTTCTACACCACGCTGTTCGAGCACCTGGGCGGTCCACGATCCATCATCGACCTCGGCTGCGGTCTCAACCCGCTCGCCCTGCCCTGGATGCCGCTGCCAGATGGGGCGACGTACCTGGCGGTCGACATCTACCAGGACCTGGTGGACTTCCTCGACCGGTTCTTCGATCTCGTGGCTGTCAACGGGCGGGCGATGACCGCCGACCTGACGCAGGGTCCGCCGCCGGCCCACGCGGACGTGGCGCTGCTCCTCAAGCTGCTGCCCGTCCTCGACCAGGTCGACCGGGGTCGGGGCCGGGCCCTGCTGCACGAGGTCGACGCGAGCAGGCTCGTGGTCTCCTATCCCCGGCACAGCCTGGGCGGCAGGAGCAGAGGCATGACCGGGAACTACGCCGGCCAGCTGCTGGAGGCTGTGGCCGGCACGAACTGGGACGTGAAGCGGCTCGAGCTCAGGTCGGAGCTCGTCTTCGTGGTGACGAAGCACCTGCCCCGGAAGAACGGGCCATGACCGAACCGGTTCGACGCCCGTTTGCGCACAGGCGCTCGGCGAGGCGGGCCAGCAGGGCTCGCGCCGCCGAGCGCGCTGTTGTCAGGTCAGGCGGTCAGAGGATCTTGTCCAGGGTGATCGGCAGGTCGCGGACGCGCTTGCCGGTGGCGTTGTGGATCGCGTTGGCGACCGCCGCACCCACGCCGGTGATGCCGATCTCGCCGATGCCATGCGCACCCATCGGCGCGCGTGGGTCGGGGATGTCGGTCCACATCACGTCGATCTCGGGGACGTCCAGGTGCACCGGGATGTGGTACTCGGAGAGGCTCGGGTTCATGATCCGCCCGGTCCGGTCATCGAGCTCCGTCTCCTCCATGAGGGCCAGACCGAGGCCCATGATGATGCCGCCGCGCAGCTGGCTCGCCGCGGTCTTGGCGTTGAGGATGCGCCCGCAGTCGTACGAGCCGAGGAAGCGAGTCACTCGCGGCTCGCCGGTGACCGCGCTGACGCGCACCTCGCAGAACAGGGCTCCGTACGAGTGCATCGACCACCGCATCCACTCGAGCTCCGCCGGCGCGCTGGCCTCGGCGGTCACCTCGTCGCGCTGCGCGCGACCCAGGATCGCGGCGTAGCTCTCGTAGCGGTCCGGCTCGTCCAGCTTGCACAGGCCGGCCGCCCGGCAGCCGATCTCGTCGAGGCCCAGCCCGGCGAGCGGCGAGTCCTCGCCGGCGAACTCCAGGAGCTCGGTCACGAGCGCCCGCTGGGCCGCGGCCACCGACGCGCCGATCGACGCGGTCTGCTGCGACCCGCCGGCCATGACCAGGCCGGGCAGGTTCGAGGCGCCGTACACGAACGTCACGCGGTCCAGCGGCAGCCCGAGCCGCGCGGCGGCGACCTGGGTCCCGGCGGTGGCGGTGCCCATGCCCATCTCGTGCGCCGCCACCTCGATCGTCGCGTGGCCGTCCCTCGACAGCGTGATCCGCGCCGCGCCGCCGGGGAACCGGACATAGGGGAAGGTCGTGGCCGCGAATCCCATGCCGACCAGCCACTCGCCCTCACGGCGCGCCCCAGGCGTGGCGCTGCGCCGGTCCCAGCCGAAGCGCTCGGCCCCGGCCCGGCAGGCCTCGACCAGGTGCCGCGAGGAGAACTCCCGGCCGGAGACCGGGTCCTTCTCCGGCTCGTTGCGGATCCTGAGCTCGATCGGATCCATCCCGAGCCGCTCGGCGAGCTCGTCGATCGCGGACTCCAGGGCGAACGAGCCGACCGCAGCGCCCGGTGCGCGCATGAACGTGTTCGCGACCATGTCGACGTCCGCCACCCGCAGGCCGAGCTCGAAGCTGCCGGCCTGGTAGAGGGTGGGCGTGCCGGCAGTGAACGCCTCCGGGAGCTGGGCGTGCCTGGCGATCGCCGACACGCCGGTGTGGATCACCGCGTCGAAGCGGCCGTCCGGCCGGGCACCGATGGCGACGCGCTGCTCGGTGGCGGCGCGGCCGCCGACGATCCGGTACACGCCCTCGCGCGGCAGCGCGAGCCTGACCGGACGGCCCGTCAGCTTGGCCGCCGCGGCGGCCAGCACCTGGTGGTCCCACACCCCCTTGGCGCCGAAGCCGCCGCCGACGTAGGGCGACGTGACGTGGACCTGCTCGGGCGTGAGCCCGAAGACCTCCGCGAGCGTCCCGGCGAGGTGCACGACGCCTTGCTCGGCGCCGTGGACGATCAGCACGTCGCCGTCCCACGCCAGCGTCACCGCGTGGGGCTCGATCGCGTTGTGGTTGTGCGGGGGCGTCCGGTAGATGGCGTCGACCTTGAACGGCGCGACGGCGAGCGCGGCCTCCGCATCACCGACCTTCGTCTCGGGCTCGCGACCCAGGAACGGCTGCGCCTGACGCGCGTGCCGCTTCGCGTCGTCGAACGACGTGACCGCCGGCTCCGTCTCGTACGTGGCGCGAATCAACGAGCTGGCGTGGCTTGCCTGCTCCTGCGTCCCGGCGAGCACCAGCGCGATCGGCTGGCCGTTCCAGTGCACCAGGTCGTCCTGCAGGATCGGAAGGCCGTTCGCGCCGGCGGCCAGCGGCGACGTCCCGAACCCCGGCACCGCGTTCATGCGCGGCGCGTTCCGGTGGGTCATCACCAGCACGACGCCCGGCGCGGCCTCGGCCTCGCTCGTGTCGAGCGTGGCGATGCGGCCCCTCGCCACCGTGCTGTAGGCGAGCGAGGCGTAGACCATGCCCTCCATCGGGAACTCGGCCGCGAAT
>DASYBH010000494.1:0-10307 GCA_036500885.1 Candidatus Dormiibacterota bacterium | reverse complement strand
AACCCGAAGCGCTCGCGACGTTCGAGGAGCTGCTTGGCGATCTGGTCCACCGTGCCGATCAGAAGGACCGGCGCCTCCAGAACCTCCTCCACCGTGAGGCCAGGACCGTACTCGCCGAGGAAGCGCTCTGCCGCTCCGCGGCGGTCGTCGGTCACCGCCACGTGCTGCACCAGCAGGTTCGCCTCGACGTCGCCGGCCCGGTCGCCAGCTGCCCCGCGGAAGAAGCGCACCCGCTCGTCCATCTCGGCCGCCGTCGCGATCCGAAACGTGCCTGGCGGCTCCCCCTTCGCCTGCAGCACGCCGCCGTAGCCCACGATGTCAGCGTGCCGGGCGGCCAGCCGAAGGACCCGGTCGCCGGTGCCCGCGACCAGCAGGGGTGGCCGGGGACGCTGCGCCGTGTCGTAGCCCCACTGCTCGTCCGCGAAGAGCATGTTCAGCTCCCCGATCGTCGCCGTAAGCCGCTGGACGCGCTCCCCGAACGGCTGCCAAGGCAGCCCGGCGGCATCGAACTCCGACTTCATGTGGCCCGCCCCCAACCCCAGCTCCAGCCGGCCACCGGAGAGCTGGTCGACGGTGGCGGCCTCCCGGGCGAGAAGCGCCGGGTTCCAGAAGCCCACGTTCAGGACGAACGTGCCGATCCGCAACCGCTCCGTGGCCTCGGCTGCGGCAGCCAGCATCGGGAACGGCGCTGGCCGGTTGCGGCCCAGGTGGTCGGGGACGAGCACCGTGTCGTAGCCGCGACGTTCGGCGTCCCGACAGAAGGCCGCCAAGGCGTCGCGAGACCGGATGAAGCGAACGTTGAAACCGAAACGGAAGGCGCGCACGATCGGCACTGTACGCTCCTGGCTCAGTCGTCCACGGCGACGGGCGGTCGCCGTTTCCTCGGCTGGTCAGTAGGCGGTCACTGGCTCCTCGAGGAACGGACCGTCTGACAGGTGACGGGCGGCCGACGTTGGCTGATACCGCTATCGGCCGGTGGCCAGCTGCTTGCGCACGACCAGCCGCTGGGGCAGGTCCCGGTACGTCTCGTAGCCGAGGTCGCGGTAGATCTCCAGCGGCCCGAAGAAGCCGTGGGCGTCCCCGTTCAGCTCCTTGACGGGGTACGCCTCCGCGACTGTGCAGCCGAGGCCGGCCAGGTGGTCGCCGGCCGCCGCGACCAGCTTGCGGGCGACGCCATGACGGCGGTGCTGCGGCGCGATGACGAGGCAGCCGATGATGCCGACCCGGTCTGACTCCGCCGGCATCCAGTCGCGGCGGCCGAACTGGACCATCTCGGCCTTGGGTGAGGCGCTGCACCAGCCGACGGCGCGGCCGTCCACGTAGGCGAGCAGGCCGTGCGCGCGGCGGGCGGTGATGGCGTGGGCCATGTCACTTCGGTTTTCCACGCCGGTGCGGGCGGCGGCGGCCCGCTCGTCGCCGGCGAACCGGTGCTCGAAGCAGTAGCAGCCACTCCAACTGGGATTGTCCGCGAACGCGCGGTGGTCGAAGAAGTCGAGGAAGTCGTCCAGCAGTTCGGGCACGAGCGACCGGACCGTCACCTCGCCGACGTCATCGAGCCGGCGCAGCGCGGCGGCCGCGTCGGGGTCGACCTGGTTGCGCAGGCCTTCGAGGATGGGCCTCGGGTTGGCGTTGTTGCGGTAGCCGGGGGTCTCGGCCTCGAATCCGTCGAACGTGACGCGCACCAGGCAGCCGCCCGCCGCGACCGGCTCGACCTGCCACGTGATCCGGTAGGGCGGCTCGGCGTCCCCGCCCGGATACCAGTAGTCGCGGGCGGTGAGGCGCAGGAGATGGGGCGGCCGCGCCTCCACGACGGTGCCGCCGATGAGAGTCTCGTCGCCGCGGTGATAGCGCCAGGCCGCCCCCGGCTCCCACTCGCCCTCGATGTCGCAGTGGAACACGTAGCGGCGCGTGATCTCGGGATCCGTGATGGCACGCCAGACCTGGTCGGGCGGTGCGCCGACCTCGATCTCAGCGGTGTGGGCGGGCAGCTCGGGCATCCGGACAGCGTAGGGCAGGGGGACAATGCCTGGCATGGCACCGACACCCAGCGGCGGGCGCTGTCCGGCCGCGTGAGGCGGCTGGCCGCGTCTCGGACGGTTGACGTGTCGTCACCGCAGCTGCGTCGGTGAGCCGCAGCGCTCGCGGGTCCGGCGCCGCTTCGATGAGGTCCTGGCGCGCATGCGGCGAACCAGTGGTCCGGGGGGCCTGCCCCCCTTGCATCGTCAACGCGCCGGCAGCCGCCCCGGCGGGGAGCCGCCGGCCGGGGGCTGGAAGGGCCGCCCCGGCCCCGGCGATCCCGACATCAGGCGCAGGCGACGGCCGGGACGCCCCCGCCAGATGGCGGCCGACGTCGTCGCGAGCATGATCAGCAGCACCCCGCCGTAGTTCAGCTCGGGCAGCAGCAGCACGTCCGCGTCCACGTGAGCCACCTCCTCGAGCAGTGGGTACGCCAGCTCGATGCACGAGAAGAAGATCAGCACGAGCACGTTCGCCAGCAGCGCGGCCCGCGCCACCCGCGCCCGGCGCCCGACGGAAGCCCACAGCACGAGCAGCGGCACCGCTGCCAGCGCAGGGCCGAGCCCGTTGTTGACGACCAGCACGCGGAGCGGGGGGTCACCGACCGCCGGCGCCGCGTGCAGCCCGAAGATCGGCGTCCCGACCAGGCCCAGCTTCCAGCTCGTGACGAGCAGCACCGCGCGCACGCCGAACGCCGAGTAGACGGCCAGGTGCATCACCTCGTGCATCGCCAGGCCGACCGGGAACAGCACGACCGCCAGCAGGAAGGCGCGCAGGAAGCTCAGGAACGCAGCCATGCCGGCACCGCCCACGCCCGCTCCAGCGCGACAGCGCCGGAGCCGTTGACGAACACCTCGAAGCCCGCCAGCACCGGCAGGTAGTACAGCCAGCGGAGCCCGATGTCCGGGATGGTGAACGCGATGGTCAGCGAGAGGTTCAGCGCGAGCAGGGTCGCCACCAGGGCGGCCGGGCGAGTGCCCAGACCAAGGATCAGCAGCACACCCACCGCGGTCTCGGCCACCGTCTGCGCCACCACGAAGGGCATCCAGTTCGGCACGACCACCTGGACCAGCAGGCTGTGCAGTCCGGGCACGGGGTTGACCTTCGCCGCCAGCTCCAGGAGCGGACGCACCCAGTCGATGCCGTGCGGCGGGACGCCGTACGGGGCCGGCCATTTCTGCGACCCGAAGTACAGCCAGTAGAGGCCCAGGCCCACACGGAACAGGCTGCGCCAGACGTCCACCCCGCTGGACCGGCGCGCGGCCATCAGCGCATCGCCCTCAGCACCGGGTCGGTCGCCACCTCGAACGCTGACGCCAGCGGCTTCATGTGATGCCTGCGCAGCTTGTGCTGGATGGCGCCCTTGAGGATCGCGAACCGCAGCTTCCGCTCCGAGAAGTCCGAGTTGAACAGCAGGCGGTTGTGGCGGATGTAGTGCCACTCACCCTCCTGCCGGCGCTCCTTCACCCGGCTGTAGAACTTGGTGCCGGGCAGCGGGTATGCGATGGTGTAGCTCACGTAGTCAAGCGGCAGGTGCGACGAGAAGCGGATCGTCTTCATCAGGCTCTCGGGCGTCTCGCCCAGGTAGCCGACCATGAAGAAGCCAGCCGCCTTGATGCCCGCCTTCGCGCACGCCTCGACCGCCTCGCGGGCCTGCTCCGGCTTGATGCCCTTCTGCATCTGCTTCAGCACGCCCTCGTCGCCCGACTCGATGCCGAAGAAGATCCGCTTGCACCCGGCGCGCTTCATCTGGGCGAAGAGATCGTAGTCGACCTGCGTCACGCGGCTCAGGCACTCCCAGGTCAGCGGCAGCTGAGCCTGCTCGATCTCCTGGCACAGCTCCATGGTCCGCCTGTAGTTGAGCGTGAACAGGTCGTCCGACATCCAGACGTGGTCGTAGCCGAGCTCGGCGATCTCCTGCATCTCGACGATCACGTTGTCGGCCGGACGCGCGCGGAACAGGTCGCCGAACACCGGCTTGTGGCAGAACTCGCAGCGGAAGGGGCAGCCGCGCGTGCTCATCAGCGGCGTGGTGGCGTCCTTCCAGTGCTTCCGCCAGTAGGTGATGTACTCCTGGTTGGGCACGTCGCCCCGGTACGGCAGCGGAAGCTGCGTCATGTCCTTCGAGCGGACGCGCGGCTCGGTCCTGACCACCTCGTCGCCTCGACGGAACGCGAGACCGGGGATCTGCTCGAAGCACCGGTCGCCAAGATGCTCCATCACCTGCACGATCGTCTCCTCGCCCTCACCGATGGCGACGAGATCGAACGCGTCCACGAACTTCTCCGGCTCGCCGGAAGGATAGGGGCCGCCGACGATCGTCAGCGCCCTGCCGCGCACCTGCTCGGCCAGCGAGAACGCCTCGTCCTGCATCGTGATCATGCAGTAGACGCCGATCACCGAGGGCTGGAGCCGCTCGATCTCCGCCAGCACCTCGCGCCGCTCCAGGAACGTGTGGTCGATGTGCCGCACCGTGTAACCGGCGTTCCGAAGGGAGGCCGACAGGTACATCAGGCCCAGCGAGGGCATGATCCAGTGACGGCCCTTGGCAGGCGCGCGCTGCGGGTACACCAGCACCACGTCTGTCGTTCGCGTCATGTCGTCCCCCTCCCGATCATGAATCGGTAGTCTGACCCGGAGCCCCGGCGCTGTCTAATGGCAGCGTGAGAGCAAGCCTGATCGAGTCGCCGTTCGGGATGCGCTGGACCACCCTCGCCACGGGAATCGCGATCCTGGTCGTGATCGGACTGATCAGGCGCCGCCCCGATCTGGCCGTCGTCTCGGCGGTGGCCTGGGCCGGCGGCTTCGAGCTGACGTACGGCACCATCGACACGCTCTACTGGCATCCCGCGGACAGGGTCAAGTGGACCGCCGAGGCGTGGCAGGCCGCGGCCCTGATCGGCTGGGTGCTCCTCGCCCACGCGATGGGCATCAGACCGTCCGGTGCCTGGGTCGCGGTGACGGCGATCGCATTGGCGGTCTGGGTGACCACGATACCCGGGCTCACCAACGGGTTCGTGTCCAACGCGCCGCAGGCGGGCCAGACCGGTCCGCTGCTCGTCATCCCCGAGATCGAGAACGTGGTCGCCAAGACCGCGTGGGCCATGAGCTACGCGGTCGGCGCCTGGCGCGTCGAGGCGAAGCCGTTCTGGCGGCACCTCGCCCTCCCGCCTCAGAGCACCGGCTGAGCCGCTCAATTCGCCGCCTGCATCCTGATGTCGTAATCCACGCTCCTGAACCGCGAGCCGAAGAGGTACTCCATCCCGCTCCAGTCCAGCGCGGGCGCCGACGACAGCTCCCTGCCGGCGAGGAACTGGGAGTCCCCCGCCACCACCTGCGACCACTCGACGCCCAGCGAGCCGGAGCGCACCCTGGCATAGGATCCTCTCACCGGCTGCCAGTTGCCGAAGTCGGCGCCGATCCTGGTGCCCTCCGCGTCCGCGTAGTCGTCGAACGCCGCCGACTGCTCGTTGAGCAGCGCGAGCTGGAGCAGGCCGGGCGCCAGACCGAGCGACCGCACCTCGACGTGGATCGTGCTCTGCGCCACGCCGCGGACGGTGCTCCGAACCACCCGGTACGTCACCTGGACGCGCCCGACGCTGGGGCCCCGAACGAACCGGTAGCCGTGTGCCGCGTCGCCGCCGACCGTGTCCAGGTCGAACGTCTTGCGCCATGCGGTCGCGCCCGGAGTCGACAGGTCGAGGACCGTGCCGCTGCCGGCGTAGTGCCATCCGTCCGCGTAGTGGGCGATCGGCACTCCGAGCCCCATCCCCTCGCCGCTCACGTCGGCGCCGCCCCGCTGGATGAGCAGGCCCTTCGTCAGCGGCGCCGTCTTGCCCCGCTGCGCCGCCTGGCCGAGATCGAGCCCGACCGTGATGTCCCCGAACAGCGGCCGGGAGCGCATCGGGCGAAGGTCGTAGACGGTCACCGTCTTCCCGCCGGGCACGGTGTACGTGGCCTGCTCGCCGAGCGGGATGAAGGGCGCCGAGGCGCGGCCGGCCACGAGGTCCGGCAGCACCTGGTGCGCACGGTAGTAGTCGATGTTCTCGAGCACCAGGCCGCCCACGTTCCGCGACTGCATCCAGCCCAGGGCCGCGTCGCGGTTGGCGGGCAGCACCCGTGAGCCGTAGATCTGGGACGGCGGCTTGTGGCTCCAGTACGCGGCCGCGGGCGAGTCGGTGAGGAGCGCACCGGGCACGGCGCTGGCGTTGGTGCCGGCCGCGATCAGGCCGCGGTTGTCCGCCGCCAGCCCGGTCAGCACCGGTATGAACGCGGCGGTCACCGCCACGGCGGCGCCCGCCGGGATGAGGGCCGAGGGCAGGCGCACGCGGTCGACGGCCGCGGCCGCCGCCAGCGCCAGCCCGGGCAGCGCGGGGTAGTAGTAGCGGTGACTGCCCGTGTACACGCCGGCGAACACCAGCACGGCGACGAGCGCCAGGTAGAGGAGCGAGGGCAGCGCGACCAGCGTGAGCAGCCGCCCGCGGAGCACCTTGACCAGGCCGAACGGGGCGAGCACCACGATCGGCAGCGAGGCCAGCGCGAAGAAGCCCAGGAACTGGCCGCCGCGCATCAGCGGGACACCAGCCGCGCTCCCCCTCGCGGTCGCCGATCCCACCTCGACGGCCGCCCTGGCGACCGAGTGCGAGGCGAACCCGAACACGGCCTGCATCGCCACGGCCAGGGCCAGCGCCGGGACGACCCACGCCACCCGGCGCGCGATGCCCGAGCCGGCCCGCGCCCTCGCACCCAGGAACCACTCGGCGGCCAGCACGAGCACCACGCAGCCCAGCCACACCCAGGCCTTGGTGCCCGTCAGGCAGGCCAGGCAGGCGAAGGCCGCGGCCCATGCGAGGCGCCCGCGGTTCGCGGACCAGACAGCCGCCAGCAGGCACAGCACCAGCATCGGCTCGGCCACCGCCTGCGTCGACGTCAGGATGAAGATGGGGTTCAGGGCGAGCAGCGCCACCGCCACCAGGCCCCGCTTGCGCGACCCCGCCAGCCGGTACGTGATCGCGAGCGTGGCCACCCCGAACAGCACGCTCATCGCCTTCAGCGCGCCGATCTGCCATGTGCCGAGCACGTGCAGCACCACCGCCGCCAGCACGTGGTATGCGGGCAGCCACGTGTCCTGCATCTGGAAGAGCGGGTCCTCCAGGCGGCCGGTCGTGGCCAGGTTCGCGGCGATCAGCCAGTGCTGGTACGAGTCCTCGAACGGGTCGGGCAGGACGCTCGCCACGCCCAGCAGCAGCAGCGTCAGCGCGCCCAGCAGCGCCGGCGCCTGCAGCCTTGGCAGCACCGCCCTCACGCGCGGCGCGATCAGCTCGTACCTCACCTGTCGCAGGGACTGCACCAGGCTGGCCCCGGAGAGATAGAGGTAGCCCGTCGCGAAGAGCCCGGCGTAGAGGCCCAGCAGCGGCTGCCCGAGCCGCAGGGCGCTCACGACCAGCACGGCGCCGACCAGACCGAGCACCAGCTCCGCGATGGCGCTGATGGAGGTGGCCTTGAAGTAGACCTTGCTGCGCCACTCCTCACCCATGCGCTCGATGCGGTACTTGGGGGTCCGGGTGAACTCGCCGCCGCCGCGCAGCGCCCGCCAGATGGAGACCACCACCGTCAGGGACGTGCCCGCGCCCAGCACCGACCAGCCCACCAGGCCGTACCAGTGCCACCACCACTCGCGCCCTCGCCGCCACTGGGCCACCGCCATGCCGATGAGCGGCGCCAGGCTGAGCGCGCTGGACACCGAGGGCAGAAGACCGAGGGGCAGGGTCCCGCGCGCGGCGACCGTCGCCAGCAGCACCGGGTAGCACACGATCTGCGCGACCATCGCGACGGGCGCCGCGTAGCCCAGCAGGTGCATCGCGCCTTCGAACTTGACCATCGGCCGCTGCTCGCTCCGGAGCAGCGGGCCCAACACGCGCGCCACGGTCTGGAAGCTGCCCGTCGCCCAGCGCGACTGCTGGTTGCGGTACGCGTTGGCGGACACGGGCAGCTCCTGGGGCACGACCACGTCCTCCAGGTACACGGCGCGCCAGCCCCTGAGCTGCGCCCTGTAGCTCAGGTCGAGGTCCTCGGTCAGCGTGGTCGCGCTCCAGCCCCCGGCGTCGTCGATCGCGGCCCGGCGCCACACGCCTGCCGAACCCGCGAAGTTCGTGAAGTAGCCGCACCGCGGCCGCAGCGCCTGCTCCACCAGGAAGTGGAAGTCCGTCATCAGCGACTGCAGGTAGGTGAAGAGCGAGAACTCCTCGTTGAGGTGGCCCCAGCGCGCCTGGACCCACGCCACGCCCGGATCCGCCAGCGCCGGCAGCATGCGGCGCAGGAAGTCGGGCGCGGGCACGAAGTCGGCGTCGAACACCGCCACGAACGGGGCGTCCGACAGCGTCAGGCCATGGGCGAGCGCGCCCGCCTTGTAGCCGGTCCGCGCCGTGCGCCGCACGTGCGAGATCGCCACGCCGGCTCGCCGCCAGCGCTCCACGGCCCCGCCGGCGATCTCGGGCGTGTCGTCGTCCGAGTCGTCGAGCACCTGCACCTCCAGGCGCTCGCACGGCCAGTCCAGCCGGCAGACCGCGTCGATCACCCGCTCGGCCACGTAGCGCTCGTTGTAGATCGGCAGCTGCACCAGCACCGTGCCATCGGGCACCGGTCCATCCAGCGGAGGCTTCGTGCCCAGCGGCCCCAGCGCCACCGCTTGCGCGGTCAGGTACAGCAGGTTGATCCCGTACAGAAGGAGGAAGACGCTCGAGGCCGCGATCACGGCCAGCGCGGCGATGATCACCGTTCGTCGAAGAGCGCGTACGGGCGCATCGTGCGGCGGACGAACGCGACGCGGGCCAGCGCCTCGGGCCGGCGCCGCCGTGTCCACTGCATGTATCGCCACGCCGCCCGGCCGAACGCCTCGGCCGGCGCGTCCAGCGCCGCGGGGAACAGCCAGCCCGGCAGCGCCGGCCGGTCGCGCATCGCGCACGGGAAGCGCCGTTCCTGGAGCTGTGGGAAGTGCTCGGACAGCCCGGGATTGGTGGCCACCACCTGCCGCCACAGAGCGATCCCGGCCACGGGCATCGATGCCATGAACTCGTACGCCATGTCCTCGTCCTGGCGGTCCAGCGGAAAGCACTGGGACCGCTCGATGATCAGATTGGCCGTCATGAAGCGCGGGGCCAGCGGTCGCCTGGTGTGCGTGTCCACCGGCTTGCCGCGGTGGCGCAGCGCGTGCGCGACGCCCAGCACGTTGACCGCCACATACGCGAGGTGGCGTTTGCCGTCCTCGACGATCAGGTTGAGATCGACGTCGTCGGAGGCCATGTAGCCGCCCGATGCCAGCGAGCCGGCGATCGACACGCTGAGCACGAAGGGGCACAGCCGGACCAGGCTGCGCACGAAGCCGAGCGCCACCGGCAGGCAGCGGGCGGCGTTGTCGGCGTGGGAGGCGGCACGCCGGGAGATCCTGGTCGTGGACGGGGCCAACCCGGGGGACACCACGAGCCCGTCCCGCAGGCAGAGCCCGCCACCCGCCATCGCCTCTCCCACCTCGGGCTCGGCCAGCGCCCCGCCCAGGCACAGCTCACCCAGGCGGGCGGGGGTGACGGCGTAGCCCCGGCGCTCGAGAATCGCCACCGTCCGCTCCAGCCGGTCACGAACGTCGCCTGGCGGACGGCTGACGATGTCGGTTGGCACGGTCCTCCGGGGATACAGGAGCTGGTTACGGACGCTCATCCCCGCACCCTCCCGCGCAGGCTGAGGGCGGCTCCGATCACGGCGGCCGCGGCCGCGGCCAGGCCGCCCAGGCCCAGCGCGAGCTCCGCGTGACCGTCGTTGCGTCCCGCGACGGGCCGCGCCGCGGACCGGAGTGGTCGGGCCAGCAGCTCCGCCGCCCATGGCGGCGCCTGCCTGCAGCCCGCGACGGGAGGCGACGGCGGGAACACCAACGGGTCCAGCGTCGGGTGGGCGAAGTCGAAGCAGTCCTCCAGCGGACTGGCGGCGGCGTCACGGCTCCCGAGCGGGGCCAGGCCGAACGTGCGCTCGATCAGCGCCAGCGGTGACGCGTGATCGTACGTGACGTGGCTGACGTGGCCGGGCCGGGCGTAGGGCGAGACGACAGTGCACGGCACACGGAAGCCGTACGCGACGTCACCGTCGCGCGGCGGCGGAACGTGGTCGTAGAAGCCCCCGCTCTCGTCGTAGTTCACGATCAGGGCGCTGCTGCGCCACTGCGGCCCGGCGGCGACCGCCTGCGCGGTCAGGGCGGTGAATCGCTGGCCCCACTGGGGAGGGGTGGGCGGGTGCTCGGCGAG
>DASYBH010000493.1:0-4319 GCA_036500885.1 Candidatus Dormiibacterota bacterium | reverse complement strand
GGGCGGCGGTCGAGGGGAATGGCATGTCAGGGGTGATGGTCGCCACGACGATTAAGTCGATTTCCTCCGCGGCAACGCCGGCGGCGTGCATGGCGCGCAACGCGGCCCGCGACCCCAGGTCGGACGTAAATTCATCCTTGGCGGCGATGTGGCGCTCCTTGATGCCGGTCCGCTCGGTGATCCACTGGTCGGACGTGTCGACCAGCTTCTCCAGATCGGCGTTGGTCAGGACGCGGTCGGGCGTGTAGACGCCGATGCCGGTGATGGCCGTGGGGCGGCCCTGCGATCGGTAGGTCCGCATCGGGAGCGCGTCCGAGCGAACCCGCGGTGCCTGCGTCACCGCCATACCGTCAGGCCCCGGCTCGTTGTGCGGCCTTCTCTTCGAGGAACTGCCAGAGGTCGCCAACGTTCTTCATGGTCTCGAGCTCGTCATCCGGCAGCTCGACGTCGTACTTGTCCTCGACGGCGGCGATCAGCTCGACCAGGTCGAGCGAGTCGGCCGCCAGGTCGCGGGCGAAGCTGACGTCCATCTGGACCTGGTCCGGCTCGACGCCGAGGATCTCGGCGGCGAGCTCCTGGAGCTCACGAAAATCTAGTTCGGTCATTGGTGGTATCTCCGCCTCCATCAGTTCTGGGCGGCTCGGCCGATCACCAGCGTTGCGTTGTGGCCGCCGAACCCGAAGGAGTTCGACATGGCCACGTCCACCGTCGCCGGACGAGCGCGGTTGGCCACGTAATCCAGGTCGCATTCAGGATCCTGCTCGTCGAGGTTGATCGTGGGCGGGATCAGGCCCCTGTCGATGGCCAGCACGCACGCGGCCGCCTCCATGGCGCCCGCCGCGCCCAGGAGGTGCGCGTGCATCGACTTGGTCGAACTGACCGCCAGCCGCTCGGAGTGGGCGCCGAACACCTCACGGATCGCCCTCGTCTCGGCGAGGTCACCCAGCTTCGTCGACGTGCCATGGGCGTTGACGTAGTCGACGGCGTCGGGCTCGATGCCCGCCTTGGACAGCGCCCGCCGCATCGCCCGGATCGCGCCGGCGCCCTCGGGATGCGGAGCGGTGAAGTGGTACATGTCGGCGCTGCAGCCGTAGCCCAGCACCTCCGCCAGGACTCTTGCCCCGCGCTCGCGCGCGAACTCCATCTCCTCCAGCACGAACATCACGCCGCCCTCGCCCATGACGAAACCGTCGCGCCCCAGGTCGAAGGGGCGGGAGGCCCGCTCCGGCTCGTCGTTCCGCTCGCTCGTGGCCTTGATCTGGCAGAACGCGCCCATGGTGAGCGGCGTGATGGTCGCCTCGGCGCCGCCCGCCAGCATGGCCTCGGCGTCGCCGCGCTTGATGATCTCGTACGCCTCGCCGATGCCGTGGCCGGAGGACGCGCAGGCGCTGACGATGGCGTAGTTGGGGCCACCCGCGCCGCAGTGCATGGCGACGACGCCCGCGCCCATGTCGCAGATCATCATCGGCACCGTGAACGGCGAGATCCGGCGAACGCCCCTCTCCAGCATCGCGGTGTGGTTGCGCTCGATCTCGTCCATCCCGCCGACACCCGAAGAGACGATGACGCCGACCGCGTCGGGATCGTGCTCGCGAGGGTCGAGGCCGGCCTGCTGGAGCGCCTGCTTGGCCGCGGCCAGGGCGAACTGGCAGTAGCGGCCCAGGTGCCTGGCCGTCTTGCGGTCCATGTACTGATCGGGCTCGAATCCCTTGACCTCGCCGGCGATCCGGGTCGAGTACGAGGCTGTGTCGAAGTGCGTGATCGGCCCGACCCCCGAGACGCCCTCCACTAGGCTGGACCACACGGACTCGAGGTCGTTCCCGATCGGGGTGACGAAGCCAAGCCCGGTGACCACAACGCGGCGTCCGTTCGCATGTGTCATCGGCGACAAGCCTACGGACAACAGGTCGAAAACCGCCTCGCCCTTGAGTGGCAAATTCCCGGGCCGTCTTTGGACACCAGGTCCAAGGGCGGGACTACGCTACTGCACCATGGGGTTTGTGGACGACAACGAGGAGATCGCGGAGGGGCTGACGCTGCAGGAGGCCACCATCGCCGAGCTGGGGGCGGCGATGGCGGCCGGCCGGCTGACCTCGGCGGCGCTGGTCGCGCGCTACGCGGCCCGGATCGAGCGACTGAACGGTCGCGGACCGACACTGCGCGCGGTGATCGAGGTGAACCCCGACGCCGCGGACATCGCCGAGCTGCTGGACCGCGAGCGCCGGGAGCGTGGCCCGCGCGGCCCGCTCCACGGCATCCCGGTCCTGCTGAAGGACAACATCGACACGCACGACCGGATGCAGACCACGGCCGGGTCGCTGGCCCTCGCCGGCGAGCCGCCGCCCCACGACGCCACCGTGACGACCCGGCTCCGCGATGCCGGCGCGGTCATACTCGGCAAGGCCAACCTGAGCGAGTGGGCCAACTTCCGGTCCACCCACTCGTCGAGCGGCTGGTCCGGCCGGGGCGGCCAGTGCCGCAACCCGTACCTGCTCGACCGCAGCCCGTGCGGCTCCAGCTCCGGATCAGCGGTCGCGGTCTCGGCCAACCTGTGCGCGGCGGCGCTGGGCACCGAGACGGACGGCTCCATCGTCTGTCCGTCGAGCGCCAGCGGCGTGGTGGGCATCAAGCCGACAGTGGGCCTGACCAGCCGCGCCGGGGTCGTGCCGGTCTCGCACAACCAGGACACCGTCGGGCCGCACGGCCGGACCGTGGCCGACGCGGCGGCCGTCCTCGCCGCGCTGGTGGGCGTCGACCCCCGCGACCCGGCGACGACCGCCAGCGCCGGGAGGTTCAGCACCGACCACTCCGCGGCGCTGGGCCCGGACGGGCTGCGGGGTGCGCGCATCGGGGTGGCGCGGACGACGGGGTTCGGGACCGATCCGAAGGTGGACTCGATCATGGAGGACGCCATCAGGGCGCTCCGGGATGCCGGCGCCGCGGTCGTCGACCCCGCCGACATCCCGACGCAGTCCCAACTCGGGGGTCGGAACGAGCTGACCGTCCTGCTCCACGACTTCAAGCACGACCTGAACGTCTACCTGGCCTCGCGCACCGGCGTCCCGGTCGGGTCCCTCGCCGGCGCGATCGAATTCAATCGCGCCCACGCGGCGGAGGAGCTGGCCTGGTTCGGCCAGGAGCGGTTCGAGCTGGCGGAGGAGACGGGCGGCCTGAACGATCCGAACTACGTGGAGGCCCTGGCCCAGGGGCACCTGCTGTCACGGCAGCATGGGATCGACGCGGTACTGAACGCGCACGCCCTGGACGCCCTGGTGGCGCCGACCGGCGGCCCTGCGTGGATGATCGACCTGGTCGACGGCGACCACTACTCGACGTCCAGCTCGACGCCCGCTGCGCAGGCGGGCTACCCGATCGTGACGGTGCCTGCCGGGTTCACCTTCGGCCTGCCGGTGAACGTCTCTTTCATCGGCAGGGCGTTCAGCGAGACGACGCTGATCCGCCTCGCGTACGCCTTCGAGCAGGCCACCCGAGCGCGGCGGCGTCCGGAGTTCCTGCCGGGACTGGACCTGCCGGCCGGGACGGCGGGATGAGCTCGGCGCCGCGACGGCGCTCTACGCGGCGCCGACCGGCGGCAGGTACGGGCTCGGGTCGACGGGGGTTCCGTTGAGGCGAACCTCGAAGTGCAGGTGCACGCCGGTGGACAGGCCGGTCGAGCCCTCGACCCCGATCTGCTGGCCCTGCGTGACCGCGTCGCCAAGCTTGACAGTGGTGAGCGACAGGTGCCCGTACAGGGTCACCAGACCGCCGCGGTGCACGATGATGACGTAGTTCCCGTAGCCGGTCGTCCCGGCTCCGACGCCGGCCACCACCCCGTCGCCGGCCGCGATGACCCTGGTGCTGGCCGACGCCAGGTCGAGTCCGGTGTGGAAGTGCACGAAGCCGAACATGGCCGGCTCCAGCGAGAAGCCGGTCGGCCCGAAGCCCTGGGTCAGCACTGAGCCCTGGATCGGCCAGGCGAAGCGGAACCCGCCGCCGCCGCCGCCGCCCACGCGGTCGGTCCCGTCCGCCCTGCCCAGCGTTTTCACCGCCGGGAGCGCCGAGCTGTTCACCGTGGCCCAGAGCTGCGCCTGCTGCCACACCAGGTTCTCGGCCGTCGCGATGAGCTGCCGCTGCCGCTCCAGGACCAGGTTCGTCGCCTCCTGCGCCGCCGACGCCGACTGCTGCCCGACGCCGGACAGGGTGGAGCGGATGTCGTCGATCGCGGTCTGGAGCTGGTCGCTGCCGCTCTGCAGCTGCTGGGCGAGGTCCTGGAACTGGGTCAGGGCGGTGTCGAGCTGGGTCTTGAGCTGGGACTGCTC
>DASYBH010000492.1:0-2245 GCA_036500885.1 Candidatus Dormiibacterota bacterium | reverse complement strand
CGGCCAGCAGCGCCACGGCCTCTGCCAGCCCCATGCCGCCGGGCACCGGGATGAGCCCCGCGGCGCTGACCGCCGCCCGCTCGGCATAGCCGCCCGACCCGCCGGTGCCCCCCATCGCGCGAGTCCCGACCAGCGCCCTGTCGACCCCGGCGCCGACCGAGGTCACCACCCCGCCCACGCCGTTCCCCGGGATCACCGGCAGCTTCGGCGCCATCGACGGGTGGGGCGGCCGGCCGGCGCGCACCTGGGTCTCCACGAAGGTGACGTTGGCGATCTCCACCTCGACGAGCGCCTGCCCCGGCCCCGCGACCGGTTCCGGCGCCTCCGCCGGCACCAGCACCTCCGGCGGCCCGAACTCGCTCAGGACGACTGCTCGCATCGGTCCACCTCTTGCTTATCGGAGTATTTCATTCCGATAGGATCATATCGGAGCGATTTGCTCCGCATTCCCGTAGACTCGCCGGGTGACCGAGCGCGTGGAGCGACCACGCCGCGGACGCCAGGCCGAGGCCGAGCGCAACGACTGGCTCGTGCTCGATGCCGCCCGCGAGGTGTTCGCGACGCGCGGAGCCGGCGCCCCCATCGCGGCGGTGGCGGAGCGTGCCGGCGTCGGCATGGGCAGCCTCTACCGGCGCTACGGCAGCAAGACCGAGCTGCTGCGGCGTCTGTGCATGCTGGCCATGGAGCAGTCGGCCGGCGCCGCCGAGGCGGCGCTCGCCGCGCCCGATGCATGGGACGGCCTCGCCGGCTTCGTCCGGACGTGCGTGGGGTTCCGGTCGGGGGCGCTCGGCCCCCTGGCCGGCGCGATCGAGACGACGCCGGAGATGTGGGAGGCCAGCAGGCGCGGCCGGGACCTGCTGGACGCGATCGTGGACCGGGCGCACCGGGATGGCGGCCTGCGCGAAGACGTCACCGCGCTCGACGTCATGTGGCTGATCGAGCTGTTCAGCAGGTGGGGCGCCGCGCGCTCCAGCCCCGAGGACGACAACGCCCGCCAGCGCCTGCTGGCGATCGCGCTCGACGGGCTTCGGGCCCGGGGGACGGAGCCGCTCCCGGGCACGCCGCCGAGCGTCGAGCACTACGTGGAGCGCTGGCGATACCCCGGACGGGTCACGCAGGCGATTGATTCCGAATTGGCCTGAAGGTACACACGGCCGGGCTCGACGGGCCTCAATTGGCCCGTCAGCCCGCGCTGCCGGCGACCCAGGCGGACGTGACGCGAACCGGGAGCCGCTCGCGGCCGCGCAGGAAGCTGCCGCGGGTGAGCGGCGGGTCGTCCTCCAGGAGCCCGATCGTGTCGAAGCGGCCGATCAGCTGCCTGAAGACGATCTGGCCCTCCAGCGACGCGAGCACGGAGCCGAGACAGTGGTGGATCCCCCAGCCGAAGCTGAGCGGCTGCCCGTCCGTCCGCCCGACGTCGAAGCGGTCGGGGTCCGGGAAGCGCCTCGGGTCCCGGTTCGCCGCCGCGACCATGCACACCACGTTCTCACCAGGGGGCAGCCGCCTGCCGTCCAGCTCCGCCGGCTCGAGCACGGTGCGAGGGACGACCTGGACCGGCGGGTCGTAGCGCAGCATCTCCTGGACCGCGGGCTGCACCAGGCCGGGGTCCCGGCGCAGGCGACCCAGCTCGTCAGGATGGTGGAGCAGCGCGAGCAACCCGTTGCCGATCAGGTTCGTGGTCGTCACGAACCCGGCGAGGAAGATGATCATCGCCATCGCCCGCAGCTCGTCCTCGCTCAGCCGGCCCGACTCGTCGCGCGCGTCGATCAGGTCGCTGAGCAGGTCGTCGTCCCGGTGGGCGCGGCGGCGGGCGACGAGATCGGCGAAGTAGCTCTCCAGCTCCGTGGTCACCTGCGCGGCGCCATCGCCACTGCTGAACTGGCGTCTGACGAGCTCGCGGAACGGCTCGCGCTCACCCTCCGGCACCCCGACCAGCTCCCCGATCACGGCCACCGGCAGCGGGAACGCCAGGTCCGCCATGACGTCGGCCTCACCCTTCTCGGCGATGACGTCGAGGCGCTGCCGCGCCAGCTCGGCGATCCGGGGCTCCACCGTCTTGAGCCGCCTCCATGTGAACGCCTGGCTCACCAGACCGCGCAGGCGGGTGTGCGCCGGCGGGTTCTTCACCAGGAGCGTCGAGCGGAACAGACCCGCCGTCTGGGCCTGGACCGGCCGGAACCGGAACGCGTAGGACCGGTTGGGCCGGTCGATGTCGCGGCCGAGGCGCAGATCGTTCAGCAGGCCC
>DASYBH010000491.1:0-4378 GCA_036500885.1 Candidatus Dormiibacterota bacterium | reverse complement strand
GGGCCCCGCGAGGGGGGGAGGGGCCCCTTGCATTCGGCCTGCCCCCCTCGCCCCTCGGCCCCATCGCTCGTGGCTCGCCCTCCGGCTGCTCGCATCGGCCCCCAAAGGGGACGGATCAGCCGGGGAGGACCGCGAAACGTGAAGTTCGAGAAGACCTTCGTGCCATACGGCGGCTACTGGTCCACGCCGTTCGTGCGCTGGCAGGGCAGCCTGGCCCAGTCGCACCCGGTGAAGCTGGCGGCCGAGGTCGCTCGACGGGCGCTCCACGAACGCGGCATCGAGCCGTCGGCGTTCGACTCGCTGTTCTTCGGCCTCACCGTGCCCTCCCAGCACAGCTTCCACGCCGCGCCATGGGCGGCGGCCATGATCGGCAACCCGGACATCTCCGGCCCGACGATCATGCAGGCGTGCGCGACGTCCGCGCGGCTGATCGGCCAGGCGGCCGGCGAGATCGACGGCGACGGCGGCCGTCGCTGCATCCTGGGCATCGCCGCCGACCGGACGAGCAACGGCCCCCACCTCTACTACCCGGACGCCAGCGGCCCGGGCGGTGGAGGCGCGGCCGAGGACTGGGTCTGGGACAACCTCCAGCGCGACCCGCACGCGGACGCATCGCCGGCCGCGACCGCCGAGAACGTGGCGAGGGAGGAGGGCATCAGCCGCGAGGAGCAGGACGAGGTCGCGCTGATCCGCTACGAGCAGTACGTGGCCGACCGCAAGAACGGGAGGACGTTCCAGCGGCGCTACCTCGTCACTCCGCTCGAGGTGCGAGATCCATCCGGCCGCAGACTGCTCGGCTCCGTCGACGACGACGAGGGAATCACGCCGGCGACCGCCGAGGGGCTGGCCCGGCTGAACCCGGTGCAGGAGGGCGGCACCGTGACGTTCGGCAGCCAGACCCACCCCGCGGACGCCAACTGCGCCATCGTCCTTTCGGGCCGGGAGCGCGCTCGTGAGCTGAGCCGCGATCGTGGCGTCGAGGTCCAGGTGCTCAGCTACGCGCAGGCGCGGACGAAGCGCGCCTTCATGCCGGTGGCGCCGGTGCCGGCGGCGCGCCGGGCGCTGGAGGAGGCGGGCCTGCGCATCTACGACATCACGGCGATCAAGACGCACAACCCGTTCGCCGTGAACGACGTCTACTTCGCGCGCGAGTTCGACCTCGCGCTGGACGCGTTCAACAACCACGGATCCTCGCTGATCTACGGGGATCCCCAGGCCCCGACCGGCATGCGCCTGGTGATCGAGCTCATCGAGGAGCTGGTCGACCGCGGCGGCGGCTACGGGCTGTTCGCGGGCTGCGCGGCCGGCGATACGGGCGCGGCGGTGGTGATGAAGGTCGACGTGTCGCGGAGGAGGGCTCGCTGAGCGCTGGCCCCGCGTCGCACGGCGGCCGGTCGTTCCTGCTCCTCGGCCCGGGCGCCTGGGCGCTCACGCCCGAAGTCGAGGCGCGGGTTCGGGAGGCGTTCTCCGACCACGAGGTCGTCGAGCTCGACCCCGATCGCGACGTCCGGGAGCAGGCCGGCGACGCCGCCAGGGTCGTGGTCGCGGGCGGCGACGGCACCCTCGGCAGGGTGCTGCCCGCGCTGGCCGGCACGCGCGTCCATGTCGGGCTGCTGCCGGTCGGGACCTACAACAACTTCGCGCGGGCGCTGGGCATCCCGGACGATCTGGACAGGGCAATTCAAGTGGTCCGAACCGGGCGGCCGCGCGCCATCAAGCTGGGCCGGGTGAACGGGGTGCCGTTCCTGGAGCTCGCCGCGGCCGGCCTGTTCGGGGAGCTGATCGCGCTGGCCGAGGCGGCGAAGGACCTCGCCTTCGGCGAGCTCGGGGAACAGCTCCAGCACCTTGCGGAGGCGCGGGAGTTCCGCTACGAGCTGTCGGGCGACCTGGAGATGGCGGGGGTGGCGCGCTCGCTCGTCTTCTCCAACACGCCGACCACCGGCGCCCACGTCCCGGTGGGGGACGCGACGCCCGACGACCCCTACCTGGAGCTGGCGCTCTCGATGACCACCACGGGTGGGATGCTCGGCCAGATCGGTGCGGGCCTCACGCACCAGCCGAACCCGGCCGCGGCGGACTCGAACCTGCACTTCCGCCGGCTCTCCGTCCAGACGGATCCGCCCGTGCCCGTCTACGCCGACGCGCTCGAGGTCGGCCGCACCCCGGTGACGGTGGAGGTCGACCCCGGCGCCCTGACCGTGATCGAGCCGGCGTAGGCAGCGCCCGCTCCGACATCCCCTCCTCATCTGCCGGGGGGGCAAGTCGTCTTCCCTGCTGCCAGCCAGGGGCCCACCTGCCAGTTCTGATATAACGATTTGCCGCATGACGTATGTGCTGGACGCGGCTCGTCTGCGCAGCGAACGCAGGATCGGCCCGGTGCGCGTCCCGCTCCTGGCCATCGGTCTGCTGGCCGTGGTCGCGTTCGCCGTGGACACATACGAGGCCGCCCTCCACCCGTATCTGCCCTTCGACCTCACGGTCACCCGGGCGCTGCAGGCCGTCGGCTGGGGCCCGCTGGCGCCGGTCTTCGGTGTCGCCGACTGGCTGGACGGCGCCCGCCAGGGCGCCGTGGCGGTCGCCGCTCTGGCGCTGGTCCTGCTGCTCAACCGGCGGGCGATGCCGCTGCTCGTCGTGGCCGCGCTCGGCAGCGCCGCCTGCGCCGCGATCGAGCACCTCGTCGCCCGGCCGCGCCCGACCGCCGGCCTGGTCCACGTGGTCAGGCACGCCGGCGGGTTCAGCTACCCGAGCGGGCACGTGGTGTTCCTCACCTGGTTCCTCCCGCTGCTGGTCCTGGCCCTCCTCCGGCCGCACCTGCCCGCCGCTATCCACCGACGCAGCGCGGCGATGTCCTGGGGGGCGCGTACGCCGTGGATACCGGCGCGCGCCGGCGCCATAGCGGCCTGCGTGGCCACGCCGGTCGTCATCACGGTGGTGGCCGCCGGCCGCGTGGTCACCGGCCAGCACTGGCCCAGCGACGTGCTCGGCGGGCTGGCCCTGGGTGTGGCATGGACCGCGCTGGTGCTCAGCGTTCGCCGGCTGTCGGACCCCGTAGCGCAAAAGGGGCCGGGCGCTCGAACGCGAGCCCCGGCCCGGTTGTGGGGGTAGGGAAGAAGTCAGGGCAAAGGCGGCGCACCCCGCCGCGACGGCCGCAGGCGGCCCCGCGGCACTGGTTCAATACACGCAGCAATTCACCTCAGAAGCAAGGGACACGCGCCCATGGGAGCATGAGCAAGTAGCCCATGCCCGGCCGGCGGGCCGGAGCCGTAACCGAGGGTGGTAGAAGTTTGCGAACGGGGTTGTTCGACTGACTCGGATATCGCGCCGGAGAGTCCTCCAGGGGGCGGCGGTCCTTGCCGCGCAGGTGGCGTTGCCCGCGGTGCGCATCGGCCGTGCCGCCGAGACCCCGCTGAAGCACATCGTGCTGCTGATGCAGGAGAACCGCTCGTTCGACCACTATTTCGGTCACTACCCGGGCGCGGACGGCCTGCCGCCCGACGCTCCCGTCGTCCCGGCCACGGCCGACTGCTCGACGGACCCGCCGCACAACCAGGCGGCGCTCCAGGCCCTGGCCGCCGGCGACGGCTACGCCAACCCCGCCGCGCGGACGTTCTTCAGCGAGCGGCAGGTGCCTCTGGCCTGGGCGCTGGCCCGGCGGTTCACGCTCTGCGACCGCTACTTCGCGTCCGTCCTGGGGCCGACGTTCGTCAATCGCCTCTTCAGCGTCTCGGCGTCGTCCGGCGGGTATCACGACAACCCGCGCAGGATCGATCCGGCGCACCTGCCCCGGCCCAACATCGTCGACCGGCTGGAGGCCGCCGGACTCGACTGGGCGTGCTACCTGGCCAGGGTGCCGGACCAGGGGGGGTACGAGGCGGTCGCCTTCTATCCGGAGCGCCAGGCGGACCCGCGAGCCAACCGCTCCTTCGCCCAGTTCCTGGCCGACGCGGCGGCGGGCAGGCTCCCGGCCGTGTCGTGGGTGGTCCCCGCGAACCCGCTCGCCGAGCACCCGCCCACCCCTCCCCAGTGGGGCCAGCGATTCACCGCCCTGACCGCGCAGGCGGTCGCCACCGGGCCGCAGTGGCGCAGCAGCGCCCTGATCGTCAACTACGACGAGAGCGGGGGCTTCTACGACCACGTTCCGCCACCGCGGGACGGTGACGTCGCGTTCGGCTTCCGTGTGCCGTGCACCGTCGTCTCGCCCTACGCCCGGCCCGGCCACGTCAGCCACGTCACGTACGATCACGCGTCACCGCTGGCGCTGATCGAGCGCACGTTCGGCCTGGCCCCGCTCGCGAGCCGTGACGCCGCCGCCAGTCCGCTGGAGGACTGCTTCGACTTCGCCCACCCGACGCTCGACCCGTTGGTGTTCCCGCCGTCG
>DASYBH010000490.1:0-3264 GCA_036500885.1 Candidatus Dormiibacterota bacterium | reverse complement strand
CGCGATCCGTTGAACGTGCGCAGCGCGGTGACGTACTTCGGGATGTTCGCGCTCGGAAGCGGCGTCTGGGCGGACGAGACCGAGGCCAGGACCCGGGAGCCCGAGATCAGGGCGTCGGTCGAGGTCAGCGACGCCGCCCCGACCGCAGCCCCTGCGATCACGAACTGCCTTCGCGTGAGTCGACCCGGTCGCCCATCGGACTGTTTCGTCATATGCAAGTCCTCCAGTGCGGCAAAGCGATCCTGGGGAGAGGATTCCGAAGCAGTGCGAAACGAGCTGCAGGGAGCACTCGCGCCATGGCGCTGCTCTCCGTCAATTCCCCTACCCGTCTCTCCCCAAGCCGGCATACTAGCGACCGGTCGGCACGAACCACGTGAAAATTTCGACAGATGACGGATTTGTCAGGGTCGCTTGCCTACCGTGTCCCCGTAGACAACTGTCAAGGGGCTGACGAAAGTGCGCCCGAGGAGGCCTCTACGGCCTGCTCCCCCCTGCACTTACCAGGGCCGGCGGGCGGGTCCGGTGCACCCGCCCCCCGGCGGCTCAGCTGGTCACGATGAGCGAGAAGCTGCTGTCGAGCCGGCTCCCGTCGGGGGCGGCAGCCGTGACGAGGAAGTCCCAGCGACCGGCCGGGAGCGTGCTCACGCCGTAGAACTGGTTCTCCGTCGGGGTGCCGAAGCCCAACCGGAGGAGTGGGACGGTGCGCGTTGCGTTCCCATGTCTGGCCGTCACCGTGGGGGTCTCCGGCACGCTGACCGGGCCGTTCCGCTGGTCCGTGTAGGCCAGGTGCAGGGTGTTGCGCCCCGAATGGCCGGGCGTCAGGTACGCCTGGAGTCGCCAGCCGTTGCTCACGCGGAGGCCGTACGCCATCGGCATGCCGCCCATGGTCATGCTGTGCAGCTGCTCCGGGCTCGGGTCGCACGCGACCTGAAAGGGGACGTCGACCGAGCCGGCTCCCTGCTGGACCAGCGCGGTGACCGCCCAGTCGCCGGTCAGGGAGAGATTCGAGCCGAGGCCGCTGTAGCTGCCGTCGGTGCCCCGTGTCAGCGTCAGCGTCGACGCCTCCAGGTCCGGACGCGAGGGCATCTCGAAGCGCAGCGTCACGTCCCCCGCCACCGAGCGGCTCGTGCTCCGGTCGTAGGCGCGGAGCGTGAACCGGTTCTGGCCCGGGTAGCCCGGGCTGATCTCGAGGCTGCCCTTCACCGCCGCCCTCGTGACCTGGGCCACCAGGCGCGGCGGCGCCGGCGGCCTGAGGGCCCTCTGCTGGAGGGCCGGTGGGATGAGCGATGTCAGGATGGCAGAGGCGACCAGCGTGACGGCGGCCACGCCGATCTCCAGCCTGCCCACGCGGCGCAGGCCGCGCAGGCTGCGCTCCACCGCGGGCACGGAGCGAAAACGGTTCCAACCGCCGAGCGCCGCCAGCGCCACGAGCAGCGCGACCTTCACCAGCACGAGCTGCCCGAACAGCGTGCCGGCCACCGCATCCCAGGCCGCCACCTCGTCGACCGCCCGCAGCAGGCCGGTGAGACCGATCACCACCAGCGACACCGCGGCGACCTGGGAGAAGCGCCGCACGGCGGCCGCCTTGGCCGGCGACGGCTCGCTGCCGACCGCGATCAGCAGGGCCGCGAGGCCGCCGATCCACGCGGCGAACGCGGCGAGGTGCGCCCACTGCACCGACACCTCGAACAGGGCGTTCCGGCTGGAGGCGGCGTGCGTGGTGAGCACGTGCACGAGGATCGTCGCCGCCGCGAACGCCGTCGCCGCGACCAGCGCCGCGGTCCGCGACCGTCCGCGACGGAAGAGCGCGACCTCGACGCACGCGGCGGCCGCCAGCCCCGGCACCGCCTGGGCGACGAGGCCGAGCCCCAGCGAGGTCGAGGGCAGCTCCGGCAGCGGCGTGCCGTCCGCCAGCGCCTGGGCCACCGCGTAGAGCGCCAGGCCGGCGAGCATGGCGAACGCCCCGGACAGCGTCACGAGCAGCAGGCGCCGGCTGGCCCCGCGCAGGCCGAACAGCGAGACCCAGGCCCCGCCGGCGAGGAGTCCCAGTCCCACGTAGAAGACCCAGTGGCCCGCGACGACGGGCGTGCTGGCCGAGGTGGGGGGAGTCGCCAGGGCGGGCGCGGGCCCGGCGCTGGCCGCGTACGCGGAGGGGCCGACGCCGAACGTGAACGTGCCGCTGCTCGAGTGGCCGTCGTCCCGGGACACCGTCTTCCAGCGGACGGTGTAGACGCCGTTCAGGAGCGGCGCCAGGGGCACCGTCATCGCGAGCGGGTTGTTCCGCGCCAACCGCGCCGGCGCGGGTGACACGGTCTTGCCGGAGCTGTCGGCGACCTGGATGGTGGACACGTTCGCCTCGGGCGCCTCGGAGAAGGCGATGGTCAGCGTCTTCGGCACCAGGGTCAGGCTGGAGCCGGCCGCCGGGTCGGACCTGACCACGAGCGCATGGGCGTCGGCGGTCAGCGGCAGCAGCAGCACGGCCGCCAGCGCCACCACCCCTCCGCTGACCAGGCGCGCGAGCAGCGCACGAACAGGGGAGGACGATCCCACGTCAGGGCGGAGGAGATCGAAGGTGGGGGACCACCGCGGCGGTGGTCCCCCGTTGAGCTCCAAGACGGCTACTTCGTCGGGGAGTATGGCCGCATCATCTCCACGTCCTCGTGGTCGAGGATGTGGCAGTGCCATACGTAGCCGGGGCCGTTGGTCGGGTCGAACTGGAAGTGGTTCTGGCCCGGCTGGACGGCGCTGACCGCATCCTCGGTCGGCGCGAACCGAACCAGGACGCGGTTGACCATGCCGGGCAGGATCTTGAACGTGTCCTTCCACCCCGCCTCGTTGGCGTCCGGCGGCTGGACCGGGCCGTTGAGGAACGGGGCGAAGGCGGGGTTGCCGCCGACCGCGCCGTCGGCGTTGGCCGTGTTGTAGTCGAGCGGCGGGCCGTAGCCGGGGATGATCGTGCCTGGGGCGTAGTTCACCAGGCCGAGGGTCCCGTCGGGGTTCTGCCCTTCGAAGGTGCCGCCGGGGAACTTCGAGGCCCAGGTGGTCATGTAGTTGGTGACGTCGGCGCTCTGGCGGTTCAGGACCTGGAACTGGATCAGGTGGATGTGGATCGGGTGGGAGTCAGGGGTGGTGTCGAGCAGCTCCCAGAGCTCGGTCGAGCCGACCCTGGGGAGCTCGGTCATGAAGATGCCCTGGTTCTGCTGGTCGGGCACCGATCCGGGGATCGGCGTGCTGGTGCCCTCGCGGACGCCCTTCCACTTGCTG
>DASYBH010000489.1:0-2416 GCA_036500885.1 Candidatus Dormiibacterota bacterium | reverse complement strand
CCTGAGCGTGGATGGGGATCGACTCAGCGCCCGGAATCTGTGCCGCCAGCGCCAGCCTGCTCGGCAGGCTCTGCTGCCCGTAGAACCCTCCCCCGGTGAAGCCCACGCGGTGGCTCGTGACCTCGAGCAGGCCGCCCCCCTTGCCGCCTTCCAACCCGAAGATGGCGTCGACGCCCGCCTTGACATTCTCGATCGAGTCACTGCGCAGCAGCACGGTAACGTCGTTCTGCTCCAGGCGAACCGGCCCGAAGCCGGCGGGGGGCTGGTCGCTGGGGAACACCATGGATTCCTGGACCGCGTACACCTTTCGGCCCTCCAACTTGGACGTGGCCAGGTCGACCGGCATGTAGTCCGGGTAGCGCGTCCCGGCGGGGAAGAAGCTGGAAGCCCTGCCGAGGCTCGGAACGTAATGGTTGAAGTACGGAAGCCCCCACGCCACGGCGATGCCCAGTCCTGTGGGAGTGGGCGGAAATCGCTTCTCCAGGCCCACGAGGACGGATTCCAGGTGCTGCTGCGCGTCCTGCAGCGCCCTGGCGCCGGTAGGGACGGTCAACCTGGCGGTGATCAGGTGATTGTGCAGTGGATGCACGATGACCAGGATCGTGCCATTGGGGCTGCTGATGCCCGAGCCGTCGTCCTTGATGACCGCCGTGTTCTGGACGATGTACTGCTCCTGCAGAGGCGCGTCGACAGCGAACGCGGGCCGCACGGGTGGTCGCGCGATCGAGTCGATCAGCTCATAGACACCGGCCGGCGTCAGTGCTACGCCAACGGTGGCCACGGACCCCTTGAGAAAACTTCGCCGGCTGACTGCCCCGTGTTGCTCTGACGCAAACGTGCTTTCGTCATCGTTTGTCATGAGACACCTTCTCCTTGTCTACGGAGACTGAAGCAGCTGTGGCTGCCGCCACTGAAGCCGAGGTGCGAGGCGGCGAGGACGAGCCCGCGGAAACCAGTGCGCCGGATTGCGCACATTCTCTATGCGCTGTGTCGCGGCAGTCACGATCCGTCCACGGCCCGTCGAGCCGCCATTACCTCATCGCCACTGTTACCTCATTCCATCACATCCAGGAGCGCGTGTCAGATCCGCGTCGGTGACCGGCTCACCGCGCCGGTCGGGCTCAGCTGTCGCGCAGTGTTCGCACGTCGGCGACGAAGCCACTGACGCCGGTCAGCCTCTCGGTCCTCCGCGTCATGTCGTAACGCAGGATCTCGCCAGTCGCCTGTGTGGGAGCGGCGCAGCGGTCGCAGACCGCCTCCTCGTGGTACCAGAGCTCGGTCGGCGAGACGAAAAGGGCGTGGCTGGCGCCGGCGAGGCTGAACCCGCTCACGATCGCGCCGGTCGCCGTGTCGAGCATGCGGAGGTGCGGCAGCTTCTGCTGGTCGCGCACCTCGAAGACCACGTGCCGGCCGTCGGGCGAGGAGGCGGGGTCGTACCAGCGCACGCCGGGCAGGACGGCCCGCGTCTCACCGGTGAGGGGATTGCCGGCGCTCACCCCGCGCGCGTCCCCGAAATAGAGCGTGCCGTCGCTCCCCCAGGTGGCATCGGACGGGTAAACGTCCACCCCGGCCGTGGGAGCGAAGGCCAGGCTGCCGTCCAGGCGGCGCACCTGCAGAGTGGTCGAGTCGGCGACCAGCAGGAGACTGCCGTCGGGTGAGAAGCGCAGCTGGGTGCGGCCGGTCGTCGCGGGCAGCCTCACCATGGTGGGCCCGCCGCCCGCCGGCCGGATCTCGAGCTCGCTCGGCCGGTCCGGGCTGGGGCTGGCCGGGTACGCCAGGTAGGCGAGCGCGCCCTTCGAGCTCCACGCGTGCCCGCCGGCCAGCAGTGTGGTGTCGCTCGCCTCGGTCCGCGGGGAGCCGGTCGCCGCGTCCGTGCTCTCGACGCCGGTCGGCATCAGGTATGAGACGCGATCGGGCCCGTCGAAGCGCGGGTCGGAGGCGTTCCCCGGCACGAGCGTCGTCAGCGCGCGCGCCGCCGCCGAGTCGTAGAGCAGCGTGACCTGGTTGCCCTGCGGGTCGGGCGCGCCCACGACCAGCGCCTGGAACCGCGCCGGCGCCGCTGGGAGCAGGCCGAATGAGGTTGCCGCTCGACCGCAGGCCGCCAGCGCAAGCGTGCCGGCGAGCGCGCAGGACAGCACGGCCTGTCGGTTCAATCTCACGGCTGCCACGATGACGGTGCAAACGGCCGTTCAAAAGGGTCGAACAGCCCCCCGGTCGAGGGATCTGTTCGCGCCGGGCATATGAAAGACGAGCAGCAATCTGGCCATGCCGAACTGCCGCTCGTCAGGGTAGGGAAAGGGATGTCCACATGGCCTCGGTGGGGAAGTGGGAGCACCCCCGCAGGACCGCAAGCGTAACCGGCCGGGACGGGCATCCGATAGGGGGTGAATTACCTGCGCCGGTACCTGACTTTTGC
>DASYBH010000488.1:0-4057 GCA_036500885.1 Candidatus Dormiibacterota bacterium | reverse complement strand
TCTGGCTGATGCTTCGGGAGGCCGGCGTCCACGGTCAGCCCGGGCGCGCCCGACTGCTCTGGCTGCGGATGCCCGCCGTCGTGCTGGTCGGCCTGTCCACCTTTCAGCTCGAGTTCGACCTGGGCGTCCCACAATGGCAGGCGCTGTACCAGCCGCTGCTGCTCGCCGGCGCCATGGCGATCGCGCTGACGGCGGCGCGAGTCGCCATCGGACGGGGCGGGGCCCTGCTGGCGGCCGCCGGCTTCCTGGCCCTGCGAGTCCTCGTCGCCGTCGTGCTGGCCGTGGGACTCGGCCGGAGCCTGGCCCACTTCCCGCTCACCCTCGCCGAAGCCCTCTGCGTGGAGGCCGCCTTCCTGTTGCCGCGGCTGCCGGTTCCGGCAAGGGCGGTCCTGGGCGGCTTGCTCGTGGCCTCCGCGGGCCTCGCCGCCGAGTTGGGCTGGACCCACCTGTGGTATCCGCTGCCCTGGACCTCGGGCCTGTTGAGCTACTGGTGGATGGACGGCGCGGTGGCTGTGGCCGGCGCCCTGGTCGGCGTCGCCATGGGCAACGTCGCAGCCGGGCGGCGAGCCGGCGTTCCGCCGCTGGCCGCGGTGGCCGCGCTGGCGGCGATCGGGGCGTTGCTGGGGCTGCACCTGTCGCTCCGCCATGCCGACCCATCGAACGTCACGCTCGCGTCGTCGCCGGCCGGTCCGGCCCATCTCGAGATGACCCGGACCGGCGTCCCCCTGCCGGAGCAGCCGGTCTGGTTGAACGTCGCCGTGTCGCCCGCCACGGCTCCCGAGGGGGCCGACTGGTTCGCGGTGATCGCCTGGCAGGGAGGCGCGCCGGTGCGGCACGCCGACCTGGTCCGTGAGGCTGACGGCCGCTACCGCTCCGCGGTACCGGTGCCCGCCGGAGGCGGCTGGAAGACGATGGTCATGCTGGCCCACGGCGACGTCCTGGAAGCGGCCCCGGTGGCGATGCCGCCCGACTTCCAGTACGGGCTGCAGCAGGTGCCGGCGCCCCAGGCCCCCCGCACGACCGCCTTCGTCCCGGCCTCGCGCCTGCTGATGCGTGAGGCGCACGGCGGCCCGCAGTGGCCGGCCGCGGCCATCGCGTCCTTCTTCGCGCTGATGGTGGCGGCCTGGACGGTGGCGCTGGCGGCGGCCTACGGCCGGGTCGGAGCAGCGGGGCCAGACCTCCCGAGGGAGGCGAGGACCGGGCAGCAGAGACCCGCTCGAGAGGCGCGGGCATGAGCAGGCGCCGTCACGGCGCCTGGGGCAGCTTCGCTCGGCCCCTGCCGGCGGCCGGCGCGGACGGCGGTGGCACGACCGGTCCGATGTCGCCGTCCGGCGCCTCGTCCAGGTCCACGATCACCGGCGCGTGGTCGCTCGGCCCGCTGCCCTTGCGGGCCTGCCGGTCGACCCAGGCCGCCCGCACCCGGAGGGCCACCGGAGCGGTGGCCAGCACCAGGTCGATCCGCATCCCCATGTCCTGGTGGAACATCCCGGCCCGGTAGTCCCAGTAGGTGAAGACCCGGGCGTCCGGCCAGCGATCCCGAACGACGTCATGCAGGCCGCGTGCCTTCAGGTCGGCCAGCGCCCGCCGCTCCGCCGGTGTCACGTGGGTCTGGCCGATGTAGGCGTCCGGGTCGAAGACGTCGGCGTCGGCCGGCGCGATGTTCATGTCCCCGCACACCATCGTCGACGCCGGACCGGCGCCCACCATCTCCCCCAACGCGGCCAGCCAGGCCAGCTTGTAGCGGTAGTGCTCCGAGTCCGGCACCCGGCCGTTCGGCACGTACACCGAGTGCAGCCGCACGCCGCCACAGGTCGCGGACACCGCACGCGCCTCCGGGTGCGGGAAGCCCGGCGCGCCGGCGATCCCGACCACCACGTCGTCCAGTCCCACCCGAGAGAGGATCGCCACCCCGTTCCACTGCGCCTCGCCGTGATGCGCGGTCGCATAGCCGCGCCTGGCCAGCTCGTCGTGCAGCAGCTCCGCGAACGCGTTGTCCGCGAGCTTGGTCTCCTGGAGGCACACCACGTCGGGCTGCCGCTGCTCCAGCCACGGCAGCAGCCGGGGCATCCGCTGCTTGACCGAGTTCACGTTCCAGGTGGCCACCCGCACGGCACCTACAGTAGCGGTTGGGTCGAGGCGGCCGGCGTGGATACTGTCACCCGTGTCTTCCGGGCCACCGCGCGTGCTGTCGGCCCAGCTCCTCCTGCTCCTGCTCGCCGGCGGGGTGGGGATGGCCGCGTTCGGCCTGGCGCTGCCGGTCCTGCCGCTGACCGTCGCCGCCACCACGCACGATCGGGCCGCCGCCGGCCTCGTGACCGGGGTCATGGCGGCGTTCACGATCGTCATGGAGCTGCTGTCGCCCGACCTCCTCCACCGCTTCCGCGTGCGGCCGCTGCTGGTCGCGGCGATGGTCGTCCAGCTGGTGGCGATGGCCGGCTTCGCCGAGCTTCGGACACTTCCCGCGATGCTGGCCTGCGGCGCGCTGGCCGGCGCGGGCTTCGGCGTCGCCGTCACGGTCACGGTCGCGGGCGTCGGCGCGCTGGTGCCTCCCGACCGCTCCGGCGAGGCGATCGCCTACTTCGGGCTGTGCGCCTCGGCGCCCGCGATCCTCGGCCCGCCGGTGGCGCTGCTCCTGCTCGACCAGCGCGGCGCCGGCGCCGTCTTCCTGGCCGGCGCCCTCACCTGCGCCGTCGCCGCCCTGGCCGCCGTCCTCCTGCGGGTCCCACTGCCAGCGCGGCCCACAGGAGGGGGCGTCCTCGCCGCCATGGGCAGCCGCGGCGTCCCGCGGGTCTGGCTCGCCTTCGTCTGCACGACCCTGACGTACGGCGCCGCGATCAGCTTCACGCCCTTCCTGCTGGGCACGTCGGGGCCCGGGTCGGCGCCCGTCTTCCTGCTCGTCTTCGGGGTGACGAGGATGCTCGGTCGCGTGGCCGCGGGCCGCGCCGTCGACCGCGTCGGGGAGCGCCGGCTGGCCCTGCCCAGCCTGGCCGCGGGCGCCCTGGCGCTCGTGCTGCTGCAGCTCCACTCGGCACCGGCGACGGTGGTTTCGGCGGCGGTTTCCGGCGCCGCCTTCGGTGTCGTGCAGACCGCGGCGTTCGCCAGCATGCTGCAGGGGGCCGGCCGCGGACGGTCCGCCGGCGTGAGCGGGATCTGGAACATGGCTGTCGATGCCGGCATCGGCGGCGGCGCGCTGGGGATCGGGTCCATCGGCGCGACGGTCGGTCTCGCCCGCGCGTTCTGGTTGCTGCCGGCTCTCTTCGCGCTTGCGTTCCTCCTCAGGCTGCCGGCCCCGAGCATGGACCAGCTCGCCGGCGAAGCTGGCTCGGTGAAGGACATCTGACCTCCAGCGGATGTCCTCCGCTGGCGCGAGCGCCCCTGTGGATTCCCAGGCCGCCAACACCGTGTAAGCTGTGCTCATGCCGATGCCAGCAAGGATGCGCCGACGGGGTTACACCCGGCTGTCCCGCAAGCTCCAGGCCAACTTTCCCAAGGAGGCCGTCGAGGCCGCCGGACTGCGGCCGGGCGACGAGCTGCGGGCCGAGGTCGTCGGTCCGGGCGAGATCCGGTTCGTGCGCGTGAGCGATTCTCTGGAAGCTCTGGACGAGCTGGCTCATGAGTTCGCGGGCATGTATCCGCCCGGCTACCTGGATGAGCTGAGGAACGAGTGGGACGACCGCTGAGCGTGCTGGACGCGAGCGTCCTCATCGCCCTGCTCGACGAGAGGGATGTGGGCCGGCCAGTGGCCCGGGCGGCAGTAGCTGAGTCCAGGCGGGACCATGATCTGCTGATTCCGGTCACGGCCTTTTCGGAATCCATCGTGGCGCCCTACCGGCGCAGCCGGCGCGACGGTCAGCGGGCCGAGGCAGCCCTCGCCGCCCTCGGAAGCCTCGTTGATGTGACGCGCGACGTCGCAAGCCGAGCGGCGCAGCTCCGGGCGACGCGACGCATCAAGCTTCCGGACGCGCTCATCCTGGCCACGGCCATGCACGTGGCGGCCGATCAGATCCTGACCCTGGACCGGCGCTGGCAAGGAGTGGATTCTCGGGTTCGGCTCCTC
>DASYBH010000487.1:0-12017 GCA_036500885.1 Candidatus Dormiibacterota bacterium | reverse complement strand
GTCGAGCTGATCCCCGGGCCCTACATCGCCGAGACGTACGAGGTCACCATGGAAGGAGACCAGGTGGTCATCGAGGTCTGACGACGGGCCTGCCCGGGTTCCCGTCGCTCAGAGGCAGACCAGCGGCAGACAGATCCCGCCGGTTGCCGCCGAGGTCCTGGGGGCGGGCGAGGTCATGGGCGCTGGCGACGTCTCGGGCGCCAGCGCTGGCGACGTCTCGGGCGGCGGCGCGGGCGACGTCTGGGGCGACGCCAGGCTGCTGGGCTGCGCCTGTGGCACGGAACCCCGCGTGCCGCCGGGGGTGGGGGACACGGGGCCGTTCCGCATGCTGGACGGCACGACCGTCCGCTGAGGATGCGCGGTGGGCGGGGGCGCCGCTCGGGCCCGCGAGGCGGCGGGCGTCGACTGCTGCGCCGGAGCCGGCGTCACGCGGACGCTGGTCCCAAGCAGCAGCTGCACGACCGGAGGCATCCGGGCCGAAGCCTGGCTCTGTGCATACGCCGTGGCGCCGATCAGCAGCGCGGCGATGGCAAGGACGACGGAGCACCAGGCGCGACACCGCACCGACCGATCGACCCGCCGGCCCCGCGCTCGCCTGGGCACAAAGTGGGCCGGCAGGCGCTCTGGCACCCACGTCTCCATATCGGAACGGATGACCGCCCGCCACGGGAAGTCGTGGTTGGAGTCACCGTCAGCTCGCGCGCTGACTCGCACGTTTGTGAAGACGCTCGGTGGCGTCCTTCTGATCGGTCTCGGCGAGCGTCCGCCTCATGCTCGCCAGCGCCGCTCCCAGCCGGGAGGCGACGGTGCCCGGGGGGATGCGGAGCGTTCGCGCCATCTCGTCGCGCGTCATGCCGGCGTAGAAGTGAAGGACGACCACGATGCGGAGCTTGGGGCTCAGCGCAGCCAGCGCGCCGGTCACCATCGTCCGTGCCTCGACCCGTTCGAAGCCCGTGGGTGGAGCGCCCAGGAAGAGGCGCAGCGGAAGGAGCCGCGCGAGGTTCTGGCGGCGCAGGTGGGAGATGGCCGCGTTCACCGCGATGCGGTGCAGCCACGCTCCCACGGACTCCACGTCGCCGCGCTTGCGCTGGTATCGGTACGCCTTCTCGAACGTCTCCTGGGTCAGGTCCTCAGCCGCCGCGGCGTCGAGGACGATGCCACGGACCGTCCGGTAGATCTGCGTCTTGTATCGCACGTAGTGCTCCTCGAACTCCACGTCGGAGTCGAGGCAAGGATCTGACCCAATCATCCCCCGAGCCTCTTGCTGGAATGCCGGTGGCCCATGCGGGCAGCGCCCTCCATGCCTGGCGCCTGCAACCATTTCTACGCAGTGACCGGCCGAACCGATCACCAAGCCTGCATCGGACGTCTTTGTGATTGAGTCGCTTCGGTTCGGGAGCGCTCACGAAATGGCTGCGAACAGGAGTAGAGCATGGAGCACCGCCCGGGGAGGGAGAGATCGGTACACGGCCGCAGCGCCGCCGTTGGCGCGGGAGTGGCACTGGCGCTGATGGGGCCGAGCGCCGCGTACGCGGACGATCCGTCCCCCCCGGCGTCCACGCCGGTCGCGACGCTCGTGGCCGGCGGGACGTCGGAGGACGAGCTGACAGTGCGCATCGCGGGATCGGGGCTGATCGACCGCCTGCGCGTCGCCGGCGTCGAGCTCGACGCTGCCGGCTCGGGAGGAACGGAGAGCGACCATCCGGTCCGCTCGGCGGTTGCCGCCGAGGACAGGCGTCGGGACGCCGAGGACGGGTGGCGGTACGCCGAGGGCAGGCGGCGGGCTGCCGGGGACGCCGGCCCCGCCGCACGCGGGGACGAGGAGCGCTCGATGGCCGGCCGGAGGCGACGAGGCCTGTACGTGGGCATCGATCACTCCGTGGCCGCCCTCGCGGGGTGCGTGCTGCCCACCTCGGCGGGTTGCGCCGGCGCCGGCCCGGCACCCCTCGGAGTGGACATGCTGCCGCTGGGGTTGGGTCTGCCCGCCGGTTCCGGGCCGGCGGACGGGGGCGTCCAGGCGCCGGGCTGCCGCGATGCCGCCTGCTCTACTCCGGCCTCCACCGGCACGGCCCCGGCCGTGGCGCCGCTGCCCGTGGCGCCAATGGCGGTGGACTCGCTGAACGGCGTCCTGCTGCCCGGCTGCGCCCTCGGCGTGCTGGCGCCGGGTCAGGAGTGCGGCGCCCCACCGGCGCCGGCCGTGGATCCGGCCCCCCTCACCGCCGGTGCAGGCCAGGCGCCAACCTCGCCGCTCCGGACCCCGGCCCCCGTCCAATCGACCGTCTCCGGCGGCCCGGCCCTCGCCCCCACCGGCATGTCCATCGTCGCCGCCCTGGCGGGGCTCCTGCTCCTGGTGATCGGCTGCCTCATGACATGGGCCCGCGCACGCGAATAGGCAGACCACTCCCTTTCCCCCGTCATGGGACCGGCCCAACGTGGGCCGGTCCCTACCTGTCGGCGATCGGCCTGGTGCTGTTCGTGGGCTGGGCAGCGAACCTGGCGATCTCTGAGTGGCGGCAGTCGCAGCCCGATGCGGGCTGGCTGCAATGCGTCCCACGCGAGCGGCCGGGCCAGGTTCCACCGCCGCCGGGGCTGGCGCGTCCGGTCGACGGTGTCGACTTCCAGCTTCGCGTGCCGAGGTTGCGCTACCGCGCCACGGTCCGCGAGGGAGTGACGGACGACGTGCTGTTCGGCGGTCCCGGGCACTATCCGGCCAGCCGCTGGCCGGGTCAGGTCGGAACCGTCGGGGTGGCCGCCCACAACGTCTACTGGATGCGCTTCGACCAGCTCCGGCCGGGCGATGAGCTGACCGTGGACACCCGGTACGGGACGTTCCACTACCGCATCATCGCGACCCGCGTCGTCAGGTCGGACGACAGCTCAGTGCTCGCGGATGCCCGCGGTCCGCACCTCGTCCTCACCACCTGCTGGCCGCTGTGGGCGGGCCAGTTCGCCCCGCTGCGCCTGGTCGTGCTTGCCGCCTAATCGACCGCCCGGACGTTCACCGCCTTTCGCCAGGGCACTGCCCAGCGTGCGGGCCTGTGGTCAGGACCGGCGCCACGCCAGGCGCTCGGTGAGGGCGACCAGCTCGCAGGTCAGCTCCTCGCCGACGTCCAGGCCGTGCGCGGCTGCCAGCGCTTCGGAGGCCAGCGCGCCGATCTTCGCCTCGGCCTCGGCCAGCGCGCCGCTCGCCACCATCAGTTCGCGCAGGCGCTCGACGTCCGTGGTCCGCTCGACCTCCGGGCAGAGGCGCAGGGTGCGCGCCCACAGCCAGGTCGGCTTGCGCTCCCGGAGATCCTCGCCGCTCGGCTTGCCGGTCACATCGGGATCGCCGAACGCGCCGAGCACGTCGTCGCGCAGCTGGAACGCGATCCCGGCCGGGATCGCGTAGTCCGCGACGGCACACACCAGCTCCTCCGGCGCTCCGGCGAGGGCCAGCCCGAGCTGGATCGGCCGCTGCACGGTGTAGCTCGCCGTCTTGTAACGGTTGACGGTCAGCGCCTCCTCCTCCGTCACCCGGCGGGAGTGGGCGGCGAGCACGTCCAGGTACTGGCCGAACGTGACCTCGGTCCGCAGGGCGTTGTAGATGGCCAACCCGCGCGCGAGCCGGTCCGGCGGGAACCCCGAGCCGGCCAGCAGCTGGTCCGCCCAGATGAGCGCGAGGTCGCCGAGCAGGACCGCCGCGCTGGGCCCGAACCGCTCGGGCGCGAGCTGCGCCTCGGCGGCCAGGTTGACGTGGCTCGCCGGCCGCCCACGCCGGGTGAGCGACCCGTCCATCACGTCGTCCTGGATCAGCGCGAACGTGTGCAGCAGCTCCAGCGCCGCGGCCGCCCTGACCATCGCGTCGTCCACCGCCGCGCCGCCGGCGCGGTATCCCCAGGCGGCGAGCAGGGGTCGCAGCCGCTTGCCGCCGGCCAGGACCGAGGACTCCAGCTCGTCGAGCAGGCGTCCCAGACGGCGATCGATGGCGGTCGCCTCGGACCGCCGCTCCGCCAGGTACGCGCGCAGCGTGAACTCCAGCCGGGCCTCAAAATGTCTCATACACGAAACTTCTTAGCAATCGCTTTTTCCGGTATTCAAGGAAGCAGTGGCCCGCGACGAGCTGATCGAGCAGATTCTGGATCACCTCCTGCTCATGGGAGCGGACGTCGATCGCTTGACCGGGGCGACGGCGCGCTTCCACCGGCTCAACCGTACCGATCTCCGTGCGCTTCAGTTGCTGCGCCGCGGCGGTCTGTCGGCCGGCGAGCTTGCGCGAGCGCTGCACGTCACGAGCGGCGCCACGACGCGGGTCATCGACGGTCTGGCCGCCGACGGGCACGTGATCCGCGAGGCCGATCCGAACGATCGCCGGCGGGTCCTGGTCAAGCTGACGCCGGCCGCCGCCGACCTGGCCGGCAGCACCTTCGAGGGCCTGCGCCTCGCGGCCCGCGGAGTGCTGGCCGCCTACCGGGATGACCAGCTGGAGACGGTCGCCCGCTTTCTCGAGGACGTGCGCTCGCTGCTCCGCGAGCACACGTCGCAGCTGTCGTCCCCGCGCCGTCGCGAGTGACAGGCCTGCCTGCGCCTCCTCCTCGTCGGGCACGCGCCATTATGGCGCCGCCGGCCGGGGCGAGCACACCCGGATCGACGGCACGAGCATCATGTGGGGATGATCGCACCGCGTCAGAACGGGCATCCCATTCGCATCGGTCTCAAGCTCGCGCCCCAGATGTGCACGATCGAGCAGCTGCGTGCCGTGTGGCGGCTTGCCGACGAGGCCGGCTTCGACCATGCGTGGATCTTCGACCACTACAACCCGATCGGAGGCAACCCGCTCGACGGCGACATCCACGAGGGATGGACGCTCCTGGCCGCCATGGCGGAGGCCACCAGCCGGGTGCGGATCGGCAACATGGTCACGGGCAACACCTATCGACATCCCGGCGTGCTGGCCAAGATCGCCACCACGGTCGACCACCTCTCCGCCGGACGCCTGGAGTTCGGCCTGGGCGCCGGCTGGGCCGAGGTCGAGCACACGATGCTGGGCCTTCATTTCGGCACGGTGGGAGAGCGGCTCCGGCGGCTGGACGAGGCCTGCGTGGTCATCAAGAAGCTGTGGACGGAGGAGAAGGCCGACTTCGAGGGTCGCTACTACCAGCTGACGGGGGCGATCGCCAACCCCAAGCCGGTGCAGCGGCCGTATCCACCGATCTGGATCGGCGGAGGCGGCGAGCGCAAGACGCTCCGCATCGTCGCGCAGCACGCCGACGTGTGGAACATGGCCGGCGGCACGATCGAGGTCGCCAATCACAAGGTCGACGTGCTGCGTCAGCACTGCGAGGCCGTGGGACGCGACATCGGGGAGATCCGCCTGTCCGTCCAGCTGCGGCTCGACCTCGACAACCTCGACGGTTCCCTGCGCGAGGTGGACGCGTTCACGAAGGCCGGCTTCACCGAGCTGGTCATGATCGCCACCGAGCCGGACTCGCTGAAGAAGTCCGAGGCGATCGCGCGCGAGATCCTCCCTCGCTTCCGTGACTGAGCCCTTCCGGCTCGACGGTCGGGTGGCGCTGGTCACGGGGGCCGGCTCCGCCCGCGGCATCGGCCGGGAGGTCGCCAGGGCCTTCGCCGTCGCCGGCGCCCGGGTGGCGCTCGCCGACGTCGACGGCGATGGCGCGCGTCGCAATGCGGCCGAGCTTGGCTCGGCCGCTTTTGGCCTGGCGGTCGACGTGGCAGACCCGGACTCGGTGGCCGGGGCGGTGACCGAGGTCCGCGAGCGCCTGGGCCCGGTCGAGATCCTCGTCTGCAGCGCCGGCATCTCGCGCGGGACGGCCATCTGGGACATCACGCTGGAGGAGTTCGACCAGGTGATGGCGATCAACGTCCGGGGCGGCTTCCTCTGCCTCCAGGCGGTGCTGCCGGACATGCGCTCGCGCGGCTGGGGCCGGGTGATCTTCCTCGGCAGCCAGGCCGGGAAGCAGGGCGGAGGCGTGTTCGGCGCCGCCCACTACGCGTGCAGCAAGGCGGCCCTGCGCGGCCTCTGCCAGGGCGCGGCCCGTGAGCTGGGCCCGTTCGGCATCACCTGCAACACCATCGCGCCCGGCATGGTGGACACCGAGATCATCGTGACCGGCGGCGCCACGCCCGAGCAGAGGGACCGCCTGGCCGATCGGGTGGCGGCGACCTCGCCCATCCGGCGGATCGGCCGGCCGGCCGACATCGCCGCGGCCGCGCTGTTCCTGGCGTCAGAGGAGGCCGGCTACGTGACAGGTGAGGTGCTCGACGTGAACGGCGGCGCCTACTTCGATTAAGAGGCAAGGGGGGCAGGCCCCGGGCAGCCCCCCTTCCGGCCTGGGACGTCGGAGTCGGGATAGGCCCTAGTGCGGGAGGCTCGCCAGGAAGCGCGCGATCGCGGCGTTGACCGGCTCGGGGTGGGTCAGGTTGGCGGCGTGCGCGGCGCCGGGCACCCGCACCAGGGGCTGCGCGCCGGGCAGGCCCGCGACCAGGGCCTCCGCCCTGGACATGTCGATCGCGGTGTCCGCCTCGCCATGCACCACGAGCGCCGGCGCCGCGATCCCGGGAAGCCGGCCGGTGATGTCGTCCCGTGTGACGAGCGCGCGGAAGATCTGCCGGATCTCCTGTCGCGGGCGCGCCTTCCACTTGGCGATCCAGGCTGGTGACTCCGGCCGGTTGACGCCGATGATGATCGCGGCGACCGTGTCCGCGATCACGTCGCTGGGGCCGTCGGTGGTCCAGACGTCCACCATCGCCTCGTACCCTGGCAGCGCGTCCGGGTTCTCCAGGCCAGCCTGGCTGTCGAGCAGCACGAGGCCGGCCACGCGCTCCGGCCAGCTCAGCGCGAACCGCAGCGAGACGAAGCCGCCCTGGCTCATGCCCCCCAACACGGCGCGGTCGATCCCGAGCGCGTCCAGCAGCCCGCGCAGGTCGCCGGCCGAGTCCCAGTAGTTGAAGTCGTCAGGTGTGGACCGGGTCAACCCATGGCCGCGCTCATCCCAGGTCACGACGCGGTGGCGGTCGCCGAACGCCTCGACCTGCGGCGCGAACATCTCGTGGTCCATGAGCAGCCCATGGGCGAGGACCAGCGGCACTCCGGAGCCTCCGCTGTCCTCGTAATAGACGTGCTGACCGTTGACGTCGACGTATGGCACGGGCTGATCGTACTCGCGCGGGTGCGGAGCGGCAGCATGAGCGCATGACCGATGTGTCGGACTTTCGGGATCGGGGCTAAGCTCGGATCGTGGCCTCCACACTCCTTCCCGACGCTTCCCACGCCGTTCGGCCAGCGTGCGCGCCAGCGCCTCCGCGAGGGCATGGTGGCCCGGCCGACCCCGGTCGGCGACGGCGGCACCCCGTGCGACCGCTGAAGGTGCGGGGTTGGTGAGCGGCCTGACGGACCGGCTGAGGTCCATCGCCGGCGCCGGCCACGTCCTGAGCGGCGAGGCCGCACACGACTTCACCCACGACGCCACGTTCATGGAGCACGACATGCTCGCAGTGGTGCGCCCGGCCGACACCGCGCAGGTGGCGGCGGTGGTCACCGCCTGCGCCGAGAGCGCCACCCCGGTCGTGGCGCGCGGCTCGGGCACCAGCCTGGTCGGCGGCCCGGTGCCGCTGGCCGGGGGCGTGGTGCTGAGCCTCGACCGGCTCACGCACCTGGAGGTGGACGCCCCCAACACGGTGGCGGTCGCCGGCGCCGGCGTGATCACGCGCCACCTCGACGAGGCGGCCAACGCGCACGGCCTGATGTACCCGCCCGACCCGGCCAGCGTGGAGCTCTCCACGATCGGCGGCAACGTGGCCTGCAACTCGGGCGGACTTCGCTGCGTGAAGTACGGCGTCACCGCCGACTACGTGGTCGGCCTGACCGTGGTCCTCGCCGACGGCCGGGTGCTGCGGCTGGGCGGCCGCCTGCGCAAGCGCTCCTCCGGCTACCGCCTGATGCACCTGTTCATCGGCTCGGAGGGGACGCTCGGCATCGTGACCGAGGTCGTGGTCAAGCTCGTGCCGCTGCCGCGCCACCAGGCCACCGCGATGGTGGGCTTCCGCAGCGTCGAGGACGCGGCGGCGGCCGTCTCGCGGATGCTGGGCAGCGGCCACCTGCCGGCCGCGGTCGAGCTGCTCGACCGGGCGACGATCGAGCTGGTCGGTGACCGGCTGCCGCCCGGCTTCGAGACGGACCTGGAGGCGGTGCTGATCGTCGAGCAGGACGGCAACGACGAGGAGCTCGTCCAGCTCGAGCTGATGCGCATGGTCGAGCTGCTCGACGGCGTCGACAACCGGATCGCGCAGTCCCGGCTGGAGCGCGAGCGCCTCTGGGACGCCCGCCGCAGCTTCGGCAAGGTGCTGATGGGCATGCCCCACAACCACTTCTCCGAGGACGTGGCGGTGCCGATCGGCTCGATCCCCGAGATGGCGCGCCGGGTCGGCAGGGTGGCGGCGGAGACGGGGCTCCGGATCGTGACCGTCGGACACGTCGGGGACGGCAACCTGCACCCGACGATCGTGTTCGAGGAGAGCCAGCGGCACCTGGTCAGCCAGGCCGCGGCGCGCATCTTCCGCGACGCCATCGAGCTGGGCGGCACGATCTCGGCCGAGCACGGGCTCGGCGCACTGAAGCGTGACCACGCGGAGGCGGAGCACGGCCCACTGGCGATCGGGCTGATGCGCCAGCTCAAGGGCCTGCTCGATCCGGCCGGCATCCTGAACCCGCACAAGGTGCTGCCCGAGCAGCCCGCGGACGAGGAGTTCCTGAACGGCATGCCCGGCTGGGACCCGGACCCACAGGGCTCGCGCCGCAGGGCCGAGGTCGGTCTCTAAGAGCACCGACCGCAACCTCGGGCCGCGCAAGGAGTGGCCGCGAACGCGGCCCGCTGTGCGGGGAGGCCTGCCTGCCGGTCTCGGCCAGGCTGACGTGCAACCGGCACGGTCCCCATGGCATTTGATGCGGTGACATGAAGAACTGGAGACGCAGGCGCTGGATCGCTGCGGCCGTGGTCGCTCTGCTCGTCGCCGGGGCGCTGACTGGGGCCTCGGGCCTCGGGCTCGCCAGCCCGCGGGATGTCGCGTCGGTTCTCCGCAGCGATCTCCCCAACGACACGCTCATCTACGATCGGACGGGGACCGTGCTCCTGGCCGACGTCCAGCAGCCCGGTCTGCAGCACACCGACCAGCCGCTCGCCGCCATGGGTCGCTGGCTGCCAGCCGCCACGATCGCGGTGGACGACCCGGGCTTCTGGAACGAGCCCGGCGTCGACGCTGGCAGGCTGGCCCGGGCGTCCTGGGACGACGCGCGAGGAAGGACGGGCGGGGACACCGGATCGAGCATCGTCCTGCGCCTGATCCGGCTCCGCGCTGGCGGCCTCGGGAGCGCCGGTGCGCGGGCGAGGGCGCTGGCCCTCGCCGTCCGCATCGGGACCTCGGTCCCGAAGGGGCAGATCCTGGAGAGCTACCTGAACGCGCTTCCTTACGGCAACCGGGCCGTGGGCGTGGAGGCGGCCGCCATCACCTATTTCCAGGTGGATGCCGGCCAGCTCGATCTCGCGCAGGCCTCGCTGCTCGCGGGGCTGCCCGCAGCACCGGACAGGCTCGACCCGCTGCGGAACCTGCCTCGGGCCAGGGACAGGCAGCGCCAGGTGCTGGACGCGATGGTCAGGGCCGGGACGATCGACCGGCACGAGGCGGACCGGGCCTTCGCCGAGCAGCTCCACCTGGTCGGCCCGGCCACGCTGAACGTGGCGCCCGCGATGGTCGACCAGGTGCTCGGCGAGCTCCGGGCGCGCTACGGGAGCGGCGCGCTGACGCGCGGCTTCTCGGTCACCAGCACGCTCGACTGGGGCCTCCAGCAGAAGGCCGAGCTGGCGCTCGGCGAATCGGTGGCGAGGAACCAGGCGAGAGGCGCCACCAACTCCGCGCTCGCGGCCGAGGACCCCCGAACCGGCGAGATCCTGGCGCTGGCCGATGCCAGGGACAGCGTGGTCCGCGGTCGGGTCACCGCGCGCGTGGTGCGCGGTTCAGGCACGATCTTCCGGGTCTTCACGTACGCCGCGGCCATCGCGGGCGGCCACTACACGATGGTGACGCCGGTGAGTGACACGCCTGTCGCGATCGACGGGGGCTCCGTGGGCTCCCCGATGTACAGGCCGAAGAACTTCGACCTCCGTGACCACGGGCCCTGCGACCTCCAGGCGTGCCTCGGCGAGGGGCTCAACGTCCCCTCGGTCCTGGTCGAGCTCGGCACCGGGATCCCGCAGGTGGTCGAGACGGCCAGGGCCCTCGGGACCCCGCCGATCGTGCCGCACTCCGACGCCGCGGGAGCTTTTGCGGGATACACCACCGACGACCCGGCTTCCAGCTTCGGGCTGTCGCTGACGCTGGGCGGCTACGGGGTGACGGCCCTGCAGATGGCGACGGGCCTGGGGACGCTGGCGGCCGGCGGCGTCCGCCACCAGCCGGAGGCCATCCTCCGGCTCACGGCCAGCGGCGCCGCCGTCCGCTTCCAGGCCGAGCCGGGCGCCCGGGCGTTCGACCCCGGGGCTGCGTTCGTCATGAGCCAGATGCTGGCGGACGACGCCAACCGCGTCTCGATCTATGGCCAGGGGTCGGCCCTGGTCCTGCCGGGCCGCCATGCCGCGGCGGCCGCCGGCACGGCCGAGACGTTCACCGACGGCTGGGCGGCCGGCTACAGCCCGTCGCTCGTGGCCGCGGTGTGGGCGGGCGCCGCCGACTACCGGCCCATGGCGCCGGGATCGGACGGCATCTTCGTCGCCGCCCCGGCATGGCACCGCTTCATGCAATCGGCGCTCGACCAGCTCGGCCGGGGCGACGAGTGGTACTCGCCGCCGTCAGGCGTGCAGGCCGCCGTCGTGAGCGGGCGGCAGATCTGGTTCCTGCCCGGCACGTCGGCCGCCACGCCGGCGCCCCCGCTTCCCGGCAACGTCCACCCGGCCGGCTGAGCGCCGGTCAGGCTCCTATTAGCCCGGCAGGCCGGCGGCCCGCCAGGTGGCGCCCCCGTCATGGGTGAGCATGACGGCCGTCCGCCCCCCGGCGGTGGCGACCGCCCAGCCGTCTCCAGCCGTCCGGAAGCCGATGGACTGGAAGGCGTAGCCGGCGGGGAGCAACCCGCCGTACCGGCGTGTCGTCCGCCCTCCGTCGGCGGATGCCAGCAGGTCGGCGCCCGACCCGGACGCCGCCCACCAGTGCTGGTCGTCCAGCGCGAACAGGACCTGGGCATCCCCCGCGGCCGGGCCGGCGACCCGGACCGGACGTGCCCAGGTGCGCCCGGCGTCGACGGTCGCGTACGCGAACAGCGCTCTCACGCCCCCGCTCCTGGCGCCGGCGGGCCGCAGGAACAGCGTCCCTCTCCCGTCCGGCCCGATGCCGGCGTCGAGCATCGTGTCGGCCGCGGTCACGTCCTGGCCCGTGGGGACGGCCGGGAAGGAGGCGCGCCAGGTGATGCCGCCGTCGTCGGTGACGACCACGTGGGGCCGCGTCGTCCCCGTCCCGACGGGCGGCACCGCCACGCCGCGGCCGTCGTCCGTCCACAGGACGCGGAGCGCGACGCTCGACAGGCCCGGGAAGTTGGCGCGATCGTTGAAGGGCGGCGCGGCGCTCCACGTGCGGCCGCCGTCCCGAGTCGCGAGGACCTCGGCGCTGGCGGGCCCCAGGCTGGCCAGCACCCATCCCCGGCTGGCGTCGGTGAAGTACGGCACGCCCCATGCCTCGGCGGAGATCGGTGGGGCCAGCCGTCGCCAGGAGGCGCCGCCATCGTCCGTGTGGAAGACCACCAGGTCGGCGATCCCCCTGTCACGCTGCCCCGCCACGACAACCCCGGCCCCTCCGGCATCGACCAGCACCTGGGTGGGCAGGCCGCCGTCGTAGTCGAGGCGGGATGCCCAGGTCCGTCCGCCGTCGCCGCTGACCGAGAGGGTGGTCCGGCCGGACGCCCGGCGCTCGGCCAGCCAGAGACCGGCACCGGCCGTGAGGAACGGCCGCATCGTGGCGCCGCTGATCGAGGCGGG
>DASYBH010000486.1:0-6786 GCA_036500885.1 Candidatus Dormiibacterota bacterium | reverse complement strand
TCCCGGTCAGGCGGACTCGGGGGGCAGGTACTCCCGGAGCTGCTCCAGGGCCGCGCGCTGCAGGCGGGAGACGTGCATCTGGCTGATGCCCAGGCGCTTGGCGACCTCGGACTGGGACATCTCCTCGAAGAAGCGCATGATCATGATCCGCCGCTCGCGCTCGTTCAGGTGCTGCATCGCCCGCTCCAGCACCTGCCGCATCTCGACCCGGTCCAGGTTGGGGTCCTCTGAGCCGACCGACTCGCCCAGCTGGCGGCCGCCCTCCTCGGCGCTCCCCCCGATCGTGGCGTCGATGGAGATGGGGGTCAGCGCCGAGCTCATCTCCATCGCCTCCAGGACGTCGTCGGGCTCGACGTGCAGCCGCTCCGCCACCTCGGCGACGGTGGGCTGGCGGTTGAGCTCGTTCTTGAGCTCCTCGTTGGTGCGCACCACCTGCTGGTACAGCTCCTGCAGGCGGCGCGGGAACCGGATCGCCCAGCCCTTGTCACGGAAGTAGCGCCGGATCTCGCCCAGGATCGTCGGCGTGGCGAAGGTCGTGAACTCGTTGCCGAGATCAGGGTCGAACCGGTCGATCGCCTTGATCAGTCCCAGGAAGCCGACCTGGACGATGTCCTCCAGCGGCTCCCCGCGGTTCTGAAAGCGGCGGGCCAGGAAGTGGACCAGGCTCTCGTAGCCGTTGACCAGCTGCTCTCGGATGCGCTCACGCTCCCGCGAGTCGTCGGTCTCAGCGTAGCGGCGATGGAGCCGCCGGAGCGCCTCGCGCTGCGGCGTCCCCGCCGGGGTGGCCTGGGGCTGCGGCTGGCTCAACTGACGAGGTACTTCACCATGCGGTACCTGATGTGACGCCGGCCGGTGTCGACCTGGTGCCGGAAATCGTCCACGAACAGCCGGATCATGGCCATCTCCAGCGCCCGCTGGATCTCCGCCTCGGCGTTGCGTTCGACGCTCCGGGCCTGGGGAGCCGGACGCCGCATCGGGGGCAGCGCCTCTCGCGAACGCGGCGCGATCGCGTCCACCTCGACGGCAAGGCCACGGTCGTCCGAGGCGAAGCTGAGCTTCAGCGTGGCGCCGGGGCCCCACGCCTCCTGGGCCGCCTCGATCGCGCCGCCGCACGCCTGGGTGACCGCGATGCTCAGCTCGTCGATCTGCTCCAGGTCGAATCCGAGCAGGCCACCGAGCGAGGTGGCCACCCGTTTGGCCAGGCCGATGAACTCGGTCTTGGCGGGGATCTTGAGCTCCGTCAGTCCGGACGCTTCCGCGTCAGGCATCGCGCTCCTCCTCCCCGACGGGGACGCCCTCCTGGCGCCCGCGGGCCACCCGCTCCAGCTCCTGCCGGCGCCGGCGCGCGGCGCTGATGCCGTCGTTGATCGCCCGTCCGATGGGGTTCTCGGGATCGCTGGCGGCGCGCCGGGCGGTGCCGGTGAGCTCGATCGTGCGCGCGCGCAGGCTCTCGACCTGGCCCCTGCCGGGTCCGGATGCCAGGAACACGCCCGCCGCCACGCCAATGGCCGCGCCCACGATCAGGCCCCAGCCGAAACCTCCCGCCCTGCCGCTCTCGTCATCTGCCATCTGGCTGTTCTCCTCTCGATGGATCGGGTCCCGCGAAGGTGCGCCACAGGCTTGCGGCCGCGACCCGCACACCGTACAGGGTGGCCGAGGCGCGGTAGGAAGACCGCTCCGCAGCCTCCGTCAGCCGGCCGGCCCCCACGCCCGCGGTGCGGAGGGCGACGTTCACCCCGGCCGCCACCTCGTTCGCGTTGGCAAGTCCGTCGCGCACTTCGGGAATCACCTCTCTGAGCGCATCGTCTGCTGTCAACAGGGTCTCCTCCAGCCTCGCCAGGGCCCGGCCCAGCCGGATCAGCGCGTAGGTCGCCGCGACCGCGACCAGCAGCACCGAGATTCCCCCGGCGATGTACAGGAAGTTCAGCAAATCAGATACCTCAACGACAGCCAGTCGAAACCGTCCCGAACCTACGGCAATCTTAGGGTGAGGCGCCGCGCCAGCATCTGGAGCGCGGCCGCGAAGAGGATCGCCGGGAGGAGGTTCAGCTGACCCAGCCGCAGTGCGGGGAGACCGATCACGTCCCAGCCCTGTCCGAGCAGGACGCCGGCGGCCGTCAGGACCAGCACGGCGCGGTACCGGCGCCGGCTGTCGTGCCACACGGTGTGCAGCAGCTGGGCCAGGAGGAGTGTGAACGGCGCCGCCAGCAGGAGGCCCGGCGGGACCCACCCGATCATGCGATCGGGTTGCGGTGCCCCGCCGGAACGAGGGCGATGGGTTGTCCTGATATCACCTCAGGTGGGTCCCCTGCCCGGTGCCTTCCAGGTCCCGTCACAGCGGGCATCTGGGCCGCACACGAGACTCCGGAGTCCCTAGCGTTTTCTGTTGGGCAACGCGCACTGTGACCCTCGTCCCCAGCGGGAACATCGATATCCTACCCGCTCGCGGCCAATCTTATTTCGGCCGCCTCAGCTGGATGCCGAGCTCCCGAAGCTGGGACTCCTCGACGGTGCTGGGCGCGTCCATCATCAGGTCGACCATCGACTGCGTCTTCGGAAAGGCGATGACGTCGCGGATGTTGTCCGTGCCGGCCAGGAGCATCACGATCCGGTCCAGCCCGGGCGCGATGCCACCGTGAGGCGGCACCCCGTACTCGAACGCCTCCAGCAGGTGGCCGAACCGCTCCTGGATCGTCTCCGGGCTCAGCCCGAGGATCTGGAACACCCGCTCCTGCAGCGCCCGGTCGTGGATCCGGAGGCTGCCGCTGGCCAGCTCGTAGCCGTTGCACACGATGTCGTACGCGTGGGCGCGGACGTCGTACGGCCGCTCGTCCAGGAACGCGAGGTCGCTCTCCATCGGACGGGTGAAGGGATGGTGTCCATAGGTCAGGTTGCCGTCGTCGTCCTCCTCGAAGAGGAACATCGGCGCCACCCAGAGGAAGCGCCACTCTCCCTCGCGCACCAGGCCGCGGCGCCTGGCCACCTCGGTGCGGATGAGGCCCATGACCTTCTCCGCGCGGCGGCGGCGGTCGGCGGCGACCAGGACCAGGTCCTCCGGACCGGCGCCCGTGGCGCGCTGGACGCCCGCCAGCTCCTCCGCCGAGAGGAACTTGTCGAGCGGGCCGCCCGGCAGCCAGGCCAGGCCGGCGCCACCGGCGCCCCTGGCGATCGTGACCAGCTCATCGAGCTCGCGGCGGCTCAGCTCGCGGCCGCCGGGCACGGCGAGCCCGCGCACCACGCCGCCGCTGTCCAGCGTCGAGCGGAACACGCGCGCCTGCGTCCCGGCCAGGACCTGGCCCAGGTCGGCGATCTCCAGCTCGTAGCGGAGGTCCGGCTTGTCGGTGCCGTAGCGAAGCAGCGCCTCGCCCATCGGCAGCCGCGGCCACGGCCGCGGCAGGTCGACGTCGAGGATCTCCTTCCAGAGCCGCCCGATCCAGCCCTCGATGATCTCGAAGACGTCCTCCTCGTCGTTGAACGACATCTCGACGTCGAGCTGCGTGAACTCGGCCGAGCGGTCCGCGCGCAGGTCCTCGTCGCGCAGGCACCGGGCGATCTGGTAGTAGCGCTGGATGCCGGCGACCATCAGGAGCTGCTTCATCTGCTGCGGCGACTGGGGCAGCGCGTAGAAGCGGCCGGGGTGCAGGCGCGAGGGGACCAGGAAGTCGCGGGCGCCCTCCGGCGTGCTCTTGGTGAGGATCGGTGTCTCGACCTCGAGGAAGTCGTGCTCGTCGAAGTACGTGTGCGTGATGTGGTTGACCCGGTGGCGGATCCGCAGGATGTGCTGCATGCGGGGCCGGCGGAGGTCCAGGTACCGGTACTTGAGCCGGACCGACTCCTCGGGCTCCTCGCCCTCCAGCGGCCAGGGGGCCGGCTTGCTGGCGTTCAGCACCTCAGCCTCGCAGACGTGGACCTCGACCTCGCCCGTGGGCAGGTTCGGGTTCTCGGAGCCCTCGGGCCGGCGCTCGACGATGCCGCGCACCCGGACCACGTACTCGGCCCGCAGCACGGAGGCGACGTCGTGCGCCGCCGGCGCGCTGGCCGGGTTGAACACGACCTGCACCGAGCCCCACCGGTCGCGGAGATCCACGAAGATCAGGCCGCCGTGATCGCGTCGCCGCCCGACCCAGCCGTGGAGCTCGACGTCGCGGCCGGCGTCGGAGGCGCGCAGGGAGCCGCAGCGAGGACCGCTGAAGCCGCTCACCGGGCGAGAGCCTCCGGCAGCGCGTCCCAGCCGACCTCGCGCTGCTCGCCGCTGATCAGGTTGCGCAGCTGCACCACGTGTCGCTCGGCCTCCTCGGCGTTCATGATCGCCGCCCAGCGCGCGCCCGAGCGGTCGGCCGCGCGCATCTTGGCGCGCAGGCTGCGCGCGCTGTAGTCCACCGCCGTCGGCCGGAGGCCGCGACACAGGCGGCCGACCTGGGCGGCGGCCCGGTCGAGGCCCTCGCCCATCGGCAGCACGAGCACCTCCGCGGCCGGCGGCGGCGTCACGGCGCCCAGGTCGTGCTGGAGCATGTACGCCACCCGGTCGACCCCACCGGCGAAACCCACGCCGGGCGTGTCCGGGTAGCCCAGGTCGGCGGCCAGGCGGTCGTAGCGGCCGCCTCCGCCCAGGGAGTTCTGGGCCCCGCCGAGTGCCTCGTGCTGGTACTCGAAGACGGTTCGGGTGTAGTAGTCGAGGCCTCGCACCAGTCGCGGGTTGAGGCGGTACTCGATCCCGGCGGCGTCCAGCAGCCGCCTGACCTCGTCGAAGGCCGCCGCGCAGGCGGGGCACAGGTGGTCCGTGATCCTCGGGGCAGCCGCCATGAAGGGCTGGCACTGCGCCTCCTTGCAGTCGAAGAGGCGCAGCGGGTTCTCCTCGACACGGCGCTGGCACTCGGGGCACAGGCGGTCCCTCAGCGGCCGGTAGTAGTCCTGCAGGGCGCGCAGGTACTGCGGGCGGCAGTTGGCGTCGCCGATGCTGTTCAGCTCCAGCGCCACGCGCCCGATGCCCATCGCCTCGAGCCACCCCCACGTCATCTCGATGACCTCGGCGTCGTACGCGGGAGAGGGGTCGCCGATGACCTCGACGTCGAACTGCGTGAACTGCCGGTAGCGCAGGTGCTGGGGCTTGTCGTGGCGAAACAGCGGGCCGATCGTGAACAGCCGGACCGGCTGCGCGCCCTGGTTGAGGTTGCCCTGGAAGTACGCCCTGACCATGCTGGCGGTCGCCTCGGGCCGGAGCACCAGCCGGGCCGCGCTCTCGCCGTCGGCGTCGCCATGAGGCTCCAGCCGGTACAGCTCCTTGCTGCCCGCGTCAGTGTCGCTCCCGACGCCGCGCTCGATCAGCTCGACCGGCTCGATGATGGGGAGCTCGACCTCCTGGTAGCCGTAGCGGCGGGCGGCCTCGGAGGCGGCATGCTCCACCACGGCGAACGACGCTCGCTCGGCGGGGAGGATGTCCCTGACGCCGCGGGCGGCCCTGACGGCTGACCTCGTTGGCACCCGCGCAACTTTAGCGTGTGCGCCGGCGGTGCCGGCGACGCGGATCAGTGGTGCGGGTGCGGCGGCGCGGGCCCGTCGTCCGCGGCGTCGATCACCTGCTCCTCGTTCTGGCGCTTCCGCTCCTCGTCGCGCTCGTCGTGGCGGTGGCGGTGGCCGTCGTGGCGGCGATGCGAGTGGGGATGCGGCCGCGGCGGCGGCTCCTCTCCGAACAGGTGCCTCAGCAGCCGCCAGACATGCCTCACAGGAACGGGTTGTACCGGCGTTCCTGGCCGATGGTGCTCACCGGCCCGTGCCCGCTGTAGACCAGCAGGTCGTCCGGCTGGCTCATGAGGTTGGCCCGGATGCCCTCGATCAGCGCCTGGCCGTCACTGTTGGAGAAGTCGGAGCGCCCGACGGAGCCCGCGAACAGGGCGTCGCCGGTGAACAGCATGTTCGCGATGCGCAGGGTGACGCCACCCGGGCTGTGGCCCGGCGTGTGCAGCACCTCGAACGTCAGGGAGCCGGTCGTGTAGCGCTCGCCGGGCACCAGCACGTCGACGTGGTCGAACGCCGGCAGCGCGCCGGGAAACTCCCGGCGGAGCGGGACGCCCTCGGTGACCACCTCGCGCTCGGCCCCGTGCACCGCGATGGGGACGTCGCCGAACGCCTCCCGCAGCCGCGTGAGGCCGGCGATGTGATCGATGTCGGTGTGGGTCAGCAGGATCGCCCGCACGTTCGCCTGCCGGCGCCCGGCGAGCTCGACCACGAGCTCGGGCTCCAGGTTGGCGTCGATGACGACCGCGTCGTGCGTCTGCTCGTCCTCGACGAGGTACGAGTTGGCGCCGAACCGGCGGTCGGGGGCTGCCTCGACGTGCAGGCGCTGGTCGCTCATCTCGATGGGCACTCTAACGAGATGGGCCGCCCGGCGTCCGGCGCACCCACGATCAACGATAGATCTCTCGGCGGTGACCGGCCTTCACCACGACGATCAGGAGCTCCTGATCGCGCACCTCGTACACGATCCGGTAGTCACCGACCCGAACGCGGTACAGGTCGACCGGAGGCAGCCAGCTTCTTGCAGCCCACAGGACGTGGACTTACCGCCAGGGCATCGATTGCAAGTCGCACGCGCTCCTGCACATGCTTCGGCAGACGCATGACCTCGCGTGCTGCGGTCCGCAGCACCGTGATGGAGTACCTGGACGGCCGCGCTCCTAAGCAGGTGGCCACAAGTTCTGTCCGGAACCGATCTGGGGCGCCCGCGATCTGTCCGAGTGAGTTGAAGCACGGAGCCACGAAGAGCACGGAGACGCACGGAGGGGTCGG